>JAISAC010000176.1 GCA_031266935.1 Prevotellaceae bacterium | reverse complement strand
ATTCGCAGCTCTTAGTGGAAAGTAAAGCTGCGCAGCTCCTTATTTTCCAAATCTTTATTTTTTACAACCATTCCGTCCGGCGTGATGCTGACGTCCAACGCGGTATTGCTGGCGTTTATCAAAACCGGAAAATCGTGCTGCTGCATGTCTGGCTCCGCGTAGCCGTACTGGTGCGTATGCCCGCAGAGCATAAGCGTGATGCCCGCGTTCTTCAAAACAGGAAGAAACTTATCCCTCACTTCATTCGTCCCGTGCCAGTCGTCTGAGGCAACCGGCGGGATATGGACGATGACAATCCTGTACTTTGCCGACAAGAAATCTTTGCTTTGCAGCACGCCCTTCAGCCACTCCTGCTGCTCGGTGCGGTAGGCGTCAAACTGCGCCAGGCCGGAGTACGCTATATCGGTGTCCGGCTTGTCCTCTCCCGAATCCAGCACAACGAAAAAAGCGCTCCCCTGACGAAAAGTGTAGTACAGCTTACCCGTGGAGGTGGGAAAGTAAGACGAAAGCTGCGCGTTGAATTTACCTCTCGTTTCGTGGTTTCCGCGAGCATAAAATACCGGGACTTCGCTCGCAAACATCCCTACGGCGTTGTCCATAAATCCGGCAAAAAACGAGGCCTCGTCGTTCATTGCGCTAACCATATCGCCATTGAAAATGACAAAATCGGTTTTTCCGTAGGCGACATCCTTACACAGAACTTGCAAATCGGGCACGCGGCTGTGAATGTCATTCACAACCGTAAACGAAATGTTTTCTTTTGCCTTGTCGAGCGTTTTAAAGCGCAGGGGTTTTTTGCCGTAAACGTCCGTCGCGATGCTTTTTCCGTACAGCACGCTGCTTTGTCCCTCGTAAAGCGTTACCTCCTTTGCAAAGCACCGGTAGCGATACTCCGTTCCCTTTGCCAGGCCGGAAATCTTGACTTTGTGCAATTTTCCTACAGCCCGATTGCCATCTTTTGCCTGATAGTAAGCCGGACGCGCTTGAGAGTAGAAGCTGTCGTCGCCTGCCGGAGCAAGCTCTACCCACGAAACAGCGTCTCTGTTCGTTGTCCAGACAATAGCCGCTTCATTTTCGCCAACGGCTTGTAAGTATGGCCCGTGCGTAATTTTAAAATCCTGCGCAAGCGCAGCGAACGGCAATACCAGCCCCGACAGCATTGAGTACAGTAATTTTTTTATCATAAAATTCGATTTTTTACAATTATCCAAAAGTACAACAAATATTTCGGGGCTGCAAAAGTTTTTCGGGTTGGGCAAGCAATCGCTGCCGAATGGCAGAAAGTTCTTTTTTCCCAGCCTTCCTGCAAAAGCAGGAGATTCCCTACCAAAAGCGCCAAATTCTGTAGGGGATGACGTGTCGGTAGCAAAAAATAACAAAGCGGATTAGCGCAGGATACAAAAAAATATGTAATTTTGTCATGTGCAATTTTGTCATGTTTATAGAAGCCCCGCTGGGGTTAATTTTTTGTGAGCTATGGATGTTCAGCAAGTAAAGCTGCGTTTTGGGATTATTGGCTCCGCGCCGGGTTTGCTCCGCGCGCTGGATATTGCCATGCAGGTAGCGCCCACCGATATGTCGGTGCTGATTACCGGCGAAAGCGGTGTAGGCAAGGAGGTTTTCCCGCAGGTTATCCACCAGAACAGCGTGCGCAAGCATGGCGCATATTTTGCCGTCAACTGCGGCGCTATTCCGGAGGGTACTGTCGACTCCGAGCTGTTTGGCCACGAAAAAGGTTCGTTTACAGGTGCTTACGACGCTCGCAAGGGTTACTTTGAGGTAGCCGATGGCGGTACGCTGTTTTTGGACGAGGTAGCCGAGCTGCCCCTGTTCACGCAGGTACGCCTGCTGCGGGTGCTCGAAACGGGTGAATTTTTGAGGGTAGGGTCGGCCAAAACGCAAAAAACCAACGTCCGCGTAATTGCAGCAACCAACATCAACCTCCCGCAGGCAATACAGAGCGGCAGGTTTCGCGAAGACCTCTACTACCGCCTCAACATGGTGCCCATCTCCATGCCGCCGCTGCGCGACCGGAAGGACGACGTTGCGCTGCTGTTCAGAAAGTTCGCCGCAGATTTTGCCGAAAAATACAAAATGCCCGCCGTGCAGCTTACACCCGAGGCAAAGTCTATGCTCGAAAGCTATCCGTGGCCGGGCAACATCCGCCAGCTCAAGAACATTACGGAGCAAATATCCATCATCGAATCGGAGCGGCAGGTAACGGCCGCTACGCTACGCCTCTACCTGCCCGAAGCCACCCTCCTGCCGGTGGTGTATAAGGATGCCAAGGCATCGGTGGGCAGCGCTTCTGCCGCCGATTTCTCGTCGGAGCGGGAAATTCTGTACAAGTTTTTGTTCGACGTAAAAAGTGACGTCAACGAGCTCAAGAAGCTGGTCAACGCGCTCATGCAGGGCGATTCGCGCAGGGTAGGCATACCGCCTGTGGACGCAAGCTACTCCGACGTTGCCATCGCTACGCCCGCAGCTTCGATAACCATACCGCACGACATAAAAAAAGCGCCGGACGACGACAGCGAAAATATGCTGGACGCCGACGAGCTGTATGACGAATCGCTTTTGATTAACGAAAAGGAGATAGAGCTCATGCGCAAGGCGCTCGAAAAGCACCACGGCAAGCGAAAGCTGGCGGCGCGCGAGCTCGGAATATCGGAGCGTACGCTCTACCGAAAAATCAAAGACTACAACTTGGAAAGCAATTGAGATGGCATGAAAACTACAAGCACAAGGGCAAAAATTTTGAACCGCTACAAATTAAGCAGCTGGATGGGCGCTTTGGCGTGCGCGCTGGCCGTTGCTTCGTGCAGCATAAAGTACTCGTTTTCGGGGGCGTCAATTTCGCCCGAAAGCAAAACGTTCAGCGTACAGTTTTTCCCCAACATGGCGCCGCTGGTAAATCCTGTGCTCAGCTCTACCTTTACCGAGGCGCTCAAGATGAAGTTCCTTACCGGTACGCGCCTGTCGGAAACAGACGACGCCGGCGACCTTGCCTTCGAGGGCGAGATAACGGGGTATGCCGTAACGCCGCAGGCCATTACGGCCAGCGAGGTGGCGGCGCAAAACCGGCTCACCATCTCCGTGCACGTAAAGTTTACAAACGAGCAAGACCCTGCGCAAAGCTACGACAAGTCGTTTTCGCAGTACGAAGATTACGATAGCCAGCGGAACTTGTCCGACGTGGAAGGCGAGCTTATGGAGGCAATTGTGAAGAAGCTGGTCGAGGATATCTTCAACGCAGCGGTAGCCAACTGGTGAGCGAACCGGAAGCAGATGAAGCGGGGAGGGCATTTTGGGATAACATGCCGCCAGCTATAATTTAATAACGCTATTGAAGTTTTGGATCAACAGAAAATCAGCATAACAGCGAGCGAGATGCTCGCAATGACCCCTCCCGATGTCGAAATTTCGGACGAGCAGCAGCGGCAGCTGGAGCTGCTGGTGGAGGACGTGCCGTGGTTTACGTGCGGTCAGCTGCTGCTGCTCAAGGGGATGAAGCAGCGGCAGCATCCGCTTTTTGGCAAGCGGTTGCCCTTTGCGTCGCTCTACGCCACCAGCCGCGAGCGCCTGTGCGATTACCTGCAGCAGGTAGAGGTCGGCAACCTGCAAGAGCAGCCCGCCGTATCCCCTGCAACCGCCGCCCCTGTAACCGTCGCCGTCGACATAGCCGACATTGCCGTCGACATAGCCGACATTGCCGCCGACGTAGCCGATATTGCCGATATTGCCGATATTGCCGATATAGGCGACGCTTTTGAGGTAATGCCCGCCGATACGGTTTGCGAAAAAGTCATAGAAATGCTGCCGGAGTCGGCGGAGCAGCCCTTGGCAGCCGCTCAGCCGCTTTTTGCTACGCGCTATGAAGAGCTGATAAATAATTTTTTAGTCGTCCAGCCGCAAAAAATAGGCTGCCCCGACGCCAGCGAAGAAGACGTAGCACCGCTGATTGACAATGAGGTAGCGCAAGATTTGGTGTCGGAAACGCTGGCCGATATATACCTTGCGCAGGGTCTGCTGGTTAAGGCAAATCAGGTATATGCAAAATTAAGTTTGCTTTATCCGGAAAAAAAAGCTTACTTTGCAACCCGTTTTGCTGCTACCTCACAGCCGCAACCTAAAACGGTATCGTTATAGGAGAAAAGGGGAAAAAACAGCTATACTTTACTTAAAATTATCCACTATGTACTACGTAATTTCAGTTTTTATTTTGGTGATGAGCATCCTGCTTATCTTTGCCGTGCTGGTGCAAAACTCAAAAGGTGGCGGGTTGGCTGCCAACTTTGCATCCCCCAACCCCACAATGGGTGTACGTCGTACCGCCGATTTTCTGGAAAAATCAACGTGGACGCTGGCTATTGCCATCCTTGCGCTGAGCTTAGCCGCAACCATGTTCATGCACTCCGGCGTCGGCGCCAGCGACGAAGACTCGGCCATTAAAGGGCAAATAGAAAATGCACAAGACCCCGGCGCAGTGCCTTTCGGCGAGTAGCGCACGGGTGCGCAGCTCCAAAAAAACGTCGCTTCCCTTAGGATAAGTCGGGAGCGGCGTTTTTTTTGGCTGCTGACATTTTGTCTGCTTAAAACTCCAGGAATGCTGCTGGCACGAAATGTGTTGGTAGATGAGGCGGGCAAAAAGAGCGCTAAAGCCGCTTCCATCCCGCAAAGTTCATAATATTAACTTCTAAACACAATTAAAGCATTATGGCAATAAAACCATTACAAGACAGAGTGCTCGTAGAGCCGAAAGACGCAGAAGAAAAAACCGCAAGCGGCCTGTACATCCCCGATACGGCCAAGGAAAAACCCCAGCGCGGTAAAGTAATTGCCGCAGGCAGCGGCAAAAAAGACGAGCCTATGGAGGTAAAAGCAGGCGACGAAGTGCTGTACGGCAAGTACGCCGGCACCGAGCTGTCGCTCGACGGCAAAGACTACCTCATCCTGCGCCAATCCGATATTTTGGCCGTAGTCTAAAAGCAGGTTGAGCTGCCGAATCGTTTTGGCGACGCTCAACAGCTCAAAAATTCAACAAACTAAAAAATATTAACCGCTAAAAAATTAAAAAAAATTAAGATGGCAAAAGAAATAAAATTCAACATCGAAGCGCGCGACCTGGTGAAGGAAGGCATAGACGCCTTGGCAAATGCAGTAAAAATAACCCTCGGACCCAAAGGCCGCAACGTAGTAATTGAGAAAAAATTTGGCGCTCCGCAAATAACCAAGGATGGCGTTACCGTAGCCAAAGAAATAGAGCTCGAAAATCGCTTCGCCAACCTGGGAGCGCAAATGGTGAAGGAAGTAGCCTCAAAAACCGGCGACAACGCCGGCGACGGCACTACCACCGCAACCGTGCTGGCGCAGTCTATCATCAACGTAGGCCTTAAGAACGTAACCGCCGGCGCTAACCCGATGGACTTAAAGCGCGGCATCGACAAGGCCGTAGCTGCCGTGGTTGCCCACCTCAAAAGGCAAAGCCAGGCCATTGGCGACGACCTCTCCAAAATTGAGCAGGTAGCAACGGTTTCGTCCAACAACGACAGCAACATCGGAAAGCTCATCGCCGAGGCTATGAGCAAGGTGAAAAAAGAAGGCGTTATTACCGTTGAGGAAGCCAAAGGAACCGACACCGAGGTGAAGGTAGTAGAGGGAATGCAGTTTGACCGCGGCTACATCTCGGCCTACTTTATGACCGACGGCGAAAAAATGGAGGCCGTGCTGGAAAATCCGCTGGTGCTGATTACCGACAAAAAAATCTCGACCATGAAAGACCTGATGCCGGTGCTGGAGCCTGTTGCCCAGCAGAGCCGCGCGCTGCTCATCATTGCCGAGGACGTGGACGGCGAGGCGCTGTCAACGCTGGTGCTAAACCGCCTGCGCGGCACCATCAAGGTGGCCGCCGTAAAAGCCCCCGGATTTGGCGACCGCCGCAAGGAAATGCTGGAGGACATTGCCATCCTCACGGGCGGCACGGTGATTTCCGAAGAAAAGGGCCTTAAGCTCGACAGCGCCCGCCTTGACCTGCTGGGTAAGGTGGAGAAGGTTACCATTGACAAGGAAAATACCACCATCGTAAACGGCGGCGGCGAGAAGAAAAACATCGCAAACCGCATTGCGCAAATCCGCAAGCAGATAGAGGCTACCACCAGCGACTACGACCGCGAAAAGCTGCAAGAGCGCTTAGCAAAGCTTGCCGGCGGCGTGGCGGTGCTCTACATTGGCGCGGCCACCGAGATGGAAATGAAGGAAAAGAAAGACCGCGTGGACGACGCGCTCAGCGCAACCCGCGCCGCCGTAGAGGAAGGCATTGTTCCCGGCGGTGGAGTGGCCTACATTCGCGCCGTTGAATCGCTCGAAAAGTTCAAAGGCGAAAACGACGACGAAACGATAGGCATACAAATCGTGAAGCGCGCCATTGAAGAGCCGCTGCGCCAACTTGTAGAGAACGCCGGGCATGAGGGCAGCGTGGTGGTGCAAAAGGTAAAGGAGGGCAAAGACGACTATGGCTTCAACGCGCGCACCGACAAGTACGAAAATCTGCATGCAGCAGGCGTTATTGACCCGACAAAGGTAGCCCGCGTTGCGCTGGAAAACGCCGCCTCTGTTGCCGGAATGTTCCTGACTACCGAGTGCGTGCTGGTGGACAAAAAGGAGGAAAACCCCGCGCCGATGGGCAACCCCGGCATGGGCGGTATGGGCGGCATGATGTAAACTCCCGCCTCTCACATTCTTGATGCTGAACGCTCCGGCGGCGCTAACGCGCTCGCCGGAGCGTTTTTACTTTACGCCGGACAAAGGTGTCGCAAGCCAGAAGATGCTATTACGGGGATAAGAGAAAAACGATACACGTTCTTCTATTGATATTGTTCCCCTAAAGGGGAAAGCACAAAAATAGCCCGCGCGCAGTATAGCTATGGTTCAAAGCATAGCACCTCAACAAAAACCGGACGATGGTCGGACGCTTCCGGCTCGTTTACCACTTGAGCTTGCTGTACGGCGTAAGTAAACTTGTCGGGGAGATAGCCGAAAAGATAGTCAATCGTTTCCTCCGGCTTGTCCGCCGGAAAGGTGTGCTGCGCCGTATCGCTGAGCAGCTTCCAGCTTTTTTGAAAGGCCTTCAGAACGGGTGAGCCGGGCGTTGCGTTGATATCTCCGGCCAGAATTGCCGGTTTGCGGTACGCTTTTAGCGCCTCCTCGACGAGCGGTATTGAGGCTATGCAATCCTCTTCGGTGAGCGAAAAGTGCGTACAGCAAAAAACGTAGCCCTCCAGCTCGACCAGCAGGAGCGACCGGAGCTCTTCTCTCCCCGGAAGGGGAATACGCTTCCACGAAAGCGGCGGCTGCTTTGACAGTACGCCAACTCCGTACTTGCCGCCATCGTAAAGAATAGACGCTCCGTACACGGGGTACATCTGCGTAAGCTCCGACAGGCGAAGGAGCACATCTACCTGCTTGCTGCGGCTTGTAGCGCTGTCCAGCTCCTGCAAGGCCGCTACGTCGGGCGCAAGCCCTGCGATAATGCCCGCGGTACGCCGGTAGTCCGTAACGCCATCCAACCCGCTGCAATTTCGCACGTTGTAGGTCATCACCCGAACCGCATTTTTTGCGCCGGACGACCGGCAGGAAATGGCAAGAACGTGCGCCAGCGCGCACAAGAGCAGGAGCAGGAGCAAGAGCAAAAGTATCGCTGTTTTTTTCATTTTTGTTGTTGCATCCGAGATTTATATGCCGACAAATTTACGCAGAAATTCTGAAGTTCAGAACTCCTATACTACCCCCCTTACAATTGCTGCTTACAATGCGTTGTTCGCAAACAGAATAATGACAAGATTTAGGTTTCCCACCCTTTCTCCATCTAAAGAAATTCAAGGGATATATTTTGTATATAATTGATAATCATCATTATTTACGCAATGTTTAACGATGCTTCACAATTGATTGATAGCATTTAATAGGATAACTACGCTTTTGTCGGTGGTGTCCATGTTCTATTGATATAATAAGGGATAAGAAATAAATAACATATAACGGATATAAAAGTGTCGTCCCTGCGGGACTTAGCGGGAGCCTCCTGCTTGTCCCCGTATGCT
>JAISAC010000082.1 GCA_031266935.1 Prevotellaceae bacterium | reverse complement strand
TTTATTAACCGTATGCTTTAGCATACGGAGCGGAGATGCACGGATGCTCGCTTGTCCGGGCAGTCCCGCAGGGACGACAACTTTATTAACTGTTATATCTTGTTTATTCGTCATTCCTATATATAATTCAATCAAATGAAATATGTGGAAAGCTTGAATAATTAGAATACCAAATGGCCAAAATACATAAGGCATACTTTTGTCAGAGCTGCGGCTACGAAGCGGCCAAGTGGCTGGGGCGCTGCCCGTCGTGCGGCGAGTGGAGCACGTTTGTGGAGGAGGTGGTTACCAAGGACAGCGGCGGCGGGCAGCTCTCGTTCCTGCCGCAGGGCAACGCCAAGCCCCTGCCTGTAGACAGCATCAGCATTGCACCGGAGCCGCGCATGGGGCTGGGTAGCGGCGAGGTGGACAGGATTCTCGGCGGCGGGCTTGTGCCGGGCAGCATGGTGCTTATTGGCGGCGAGCCGGGTATCGGCAAGTCGACGCTGGCGCTGCAGCTGGCGCTGAAAAACCCGCTCATGAAAACGCTCTACGTGAGCGGCGAGGAGAGCGCCCAGCAAATCAAGCTGCGCGCCGACCGCCTTGGCGGCAGCGGAAAAGGGTGCTACATCTTGAGCGAAACGCTGCTCGAAAATATTTTGGCGCACGCGCAGGAGCTAAAGCCCAACCTTATCGTTATCGACTCTATCCAAACGCTGGCAAGCAAGCGCATTGAGAGCTCGCCGGGCAGCGTTTCGCAAGTGCGCGACTGCGCCGCGCTGCTGCTCAAGTACGCCAAGGAAACGGGAACGCCCATCTTTGTCATCGGGCACATCACCAAGGACGGGGTCATTGCCGGCCCCAAGGTGCTGGAGCACATCGTGGACGTGGTGATGCAGTTTGAGGGCGACAACCAGCACATATACCGCATACTGCGCTCCACCAAAAATCGCTTTGGCTCGACCTCCGAGCTCGGTATTTTTGAGATGACCGGCGCGGGGCTGCGCGAAGTGAGCAACCCCTCGGAGATACTCATTACGCACCACCACGAGCAGCTGAGCGGCGTTGCCATTGCCGCGTCGGTGGACGGCGTGCGGCCTTTCCTGATAGAAATCCAATCGCTGGTGAGCACGGCGGTGTACGGTACGCCGCAGCGCAGCACAACAGGATTTGACATTCGCCGCCTCAACATGCTGCTTGCCGTGCTCGAAAAGCGGGCGGGATTTCGCCTCGCCACCAAGGATGTTTTTCTGAACATTGCCGGCGGCCTCAAGGTGAGCGACCCCGCCATTGACCTTGCGGTGGCGGTGGCGGTGCTCTCCTCCAACCTCGACCTGCCAATACCCGCCGGATGCTGCTTTGCGGCAGAGGTGGGGCTGTCGGGCGAGGTACGCCCGGTTGCCCGCGTTGACCAGCGCATATCGGAAGCCGAAAAGCTGGGCTTCAAGAAAATTTTTGTATCCTCGTACAACCAAAAAGGGCTTAAAGCGTCGGGCGGCATAGAGGTGTCTTTTTCCGGCAAAATAGAGGAAATGCTGCATAAGCTGTTTAAACAGAGCAGCAGCTAAACCCGATTTTACGCAAATGCGTAGGCAACAACAACCTCACCTATCATCCGGTAGCGCACCGTAAAGCTGACGGTGCGGGTTTTTCCGGCAAAAATCACCGCTATGCTTCCCTCCTCGCCAACGTCAAACCGGCTCAGCTGTATGCGCTCGGCAAAATCTACGCCCTCCTCGCCGACAAGCTTGTACACGGCCTCCTTGGCGCACCACGCCACGCACTGCTGCGCCGGCGTAGCGCAGCTCGCCAGCTCACCTGCCGACAGGTAGCGCGGCGCAGCCTTTGCAAAGCTGCGCGACATATCCTCAACATCAACCCCAACCTCCCTGCACGGGTGCAGCGCAACGGCCACCTGACGGCGCGTGTGCGAAATGCTGATGCGGTATGAGCCTGCCGAGAGGTAGGGCTTTCCGTTGCTGCGATGGTGCAGCGCCTCCTCAACGCCCAGCAGGCTGTGCAGCAGGTGAAGCGTTACGGCGCGCTCACGTAGTCGCTTTGCGTTGCTCAGCAGCCGGTACTCCAGCGCTTCCTGCTCCGAAAAAAATTTACGGGGCGGCATATTTTCTCCGTCCGGTATCTCGGCTACGGCAATACGCAAGCCATCGTTGTTGGTGTGGTGCCAAAGAAGCATTGCTACAATTTTACAGCTGTGATTTTGGGCGCAAAGATAGGCATTAGCATTGAGAATCGAAAGCGCACGCTTTTGTGAGCCGGGGGATATTTTTAAATCCACGATTAATTTGTACCTTTGGCAGCTATAACTCTACTTGCAGCTACACGGGTACGATGGAATGGAGGTGGTAATGTACGCTGCAAAAGACGGCCAAATTACATGAGGCGAGCAGGGGTGTATAGCGTGGCGGCGCTGCGGGCATGGCGAAGTGAACTCTCTGCTCATGCGAGCCACCATGCGGGTTTTGGACGAGGAGAGCGCGGAAACGGTAACGGTAGAGCATGTGAAGCAGGCTTTACCATTGCCAACCCCATCTACGAGGAAATCATGACGCGCTACCTCAACTCGGGCTACCACGACAACCTGCCGCCGCCCTCCACGTGGAAGTGGCAAAATCCCGACGGTACGCTGAACATGGACAGCCTGCTGGCCGCGTTTCAGAAGTTTTGGCGCCGCCACTCGGAGGCGTGGGAGCAGCAAGCCGGCTACACCGAAGCTTTTCCGCACCTGCTGCTGATGGCCTTCCTGCAGCGCATAACCAACGGCGGAGGGCACACAGACAGAGAAGCTGCCGCCGGACGCGGACGGATGGACTTGACGGTGGAGTACGGCGGCGTGTGCTACATTATTGAGATAAAAATTGTTTACACCCACGATTCGCCCGCTACGGTTCGGGAGGACGGATTGGAGCAAATCTGCAGATACCGCGACAGGATAGACAAGTCTGCGCCGGCGTGGCTGATAATCTTCGACCGCCGCCCGAAAGCAAAAGAGTTGACATGGGACGAGCGCATCACGTGGGAGGTGGACACCGCTACCGGCGTAACCGTGCTGGGGTGTTAACAAGCTTTGAACTATGCACCCTAATAAAATTATCCTTGCCGACCTTCGGCGCATTGCCAGCGCGGACGTCGATTGGCAGCAGCTCGCCGGCAAAACGGTTTTAGTAACCGGCGCCAGCGGCTTCTTGCCTGCATACATGGTAGAAACGCTGCTGTACCTTGCCCGCGAAAAGATTGTGCGGGGCTTGAAGGTGCTTGCCCTCGTAAGAAACCGGGAAAAAGCCGAAAAGCGGTTTGCCCACCTGCTGAGCGATAGCCGCCTGCAGCTCATTGTTCAGGACGTGTGCCTGCCGCTAAAGGTGGACGAGCCGGTGCACTTTATTGTTCACGCGGCAAGTCAGGCAAGCCCCAAGTACTACGGCGTTGACCCGGTGGGCACCCTGAGCGCCAACGTGAGCGGAACGCTCAACCTGTGCGAGCTGGCGCGAAAAAATCCGCTGCAATCTTTTTTGTACTTCAGCTCGGGGGAGGTTTACGGAAAGGTAGATGACCGGCTCACGGAGGTAACCGAGTCGGACTACGGCTACCTCGACCCGATGAACGTACGCTCGTGCTACGGCGAATCCAAGCGCATGGGCGAAACTATCTGCGTGTCCTACATGCACCAGTTTGGCATACCCGTCAAGATAGTTCGCCCCGGCCACACCTACGGGCCGGGCATGGAGCTGAACGACGGGCGCGTGTTTGCCGACTTTGTGCGAAACATCGTCAACGGCGAGGACATTGTGATGAACAGCGACGGCAGCGCTTCGCGGGCTTTCTGCTACCTGAGCGACGCCACGGTAGCTTTTTTCAAGGTGCTGATAGCCGGCAAGGCCGGTGAGGCTTACAACGTTGCCAACCCTTTTTGCGAAGTAACCATTGGCGAGCTTGCCAAAAAGCTCACCGACATGTTCCCCGAAAAGCGCCTCAAAGTTGTGCGCAGGGAGAGGGCAACCAGCGGCGGATACATGGCAAGCAAAAATACGCGCTGCTTTGCGTCCATCAAAAAGATGCAGTCGCTAAGCTGGAGTCCGTCCGTAACCATAGAGGAAGGATTTTATAAAACCATTTTAAGCTATAAATAAGTTATGAATCTGTAAAAACATTAGTAGTATGAAAGCCACAAAAAAAGAGTTCCGCGACGGACAAGTAAGCAAGCAGGAATACCTGGAAAAAATGTATGAAGTACATGCGCATCTTTTCGATTACTCGGAGCTTATGAAAGATACCAACGTATCTAAAATAGTAATAGAAGACGATACGGTTGTTGTCACCTGCAGAAATTCCGGCGTAAAGCTTATCTGCGCAAAGGGAGATGTACGCTCGGTTCCGTTGACTATTTTCAACCTCGACGACTACGAAGCCGACGAGCTGAACATGCAGCTGCAGCTCATCAAAGATGGGGATACCGTTTTTGACATTGGGGGAAACATTGGGTGGTATGCGCTGCACGTGGCGCAAAAATATCCAAGCTCAACCGTTTGCTCATTTGAGCCGCTCCCCCCAACTTTTGAGCAGCTCAGGAGCAACATCCGGATCAACGGCGCCCAAAATATCACCGCCAACAACATCGGCTTTTCCGACAGCGCCGGAGAGGTTGAGTTTTTTATAGACCCTGCAATCTCCGGAAACGCAAGCATGGTAAACGTTGCAGAGAAGGAACATGTTCAGGTTTTCAGGTGCAGGGTAGAAACGCTGGACAGCTACGTTAGCAGCACAAGCGCAAAGGTTGACTTTATAAAGTGCGACGTGGAGGGGGCAGAGCTGTTCGTTTTCAGGGGAGGCATAAATACGCTCAAAAACCAGCAGCCAATTGTTTTTACGGAAATGCTGCGCAAGTGGTCGGCCAAGTTCAGCTACCATCCCAACGATATTATTGAGTTCTTTAAGCCGCTGGGCTACACCGCTTTTACAATTTTACCCCCCCCCATATTAACACAACTTAACACCAATCTCAAGCTACGTAAATTTGATTTGGTGGATGAAGATACCGTTGAAACAAACTACTTCTTTTTGCACCACGAAAAGCATGCAGGCATCATCAGCCGATTTGTAGAGCCGAGCTAAAGGCGTCGCCGGAGAACGACAGAGCTCCGCACCTACAACATCACCAACAGGCGCCTGCGTTGCGAAATGCCGGATTTAATTCTCACTCCGCTACGAAAATCCGTAGAAAAGCTGTACCTTTGGTATGCCGAAAATCGGTATTTAATCAATCGGAATGTGCTTTTATTAGACAAATAAATTTTGGAGTATGACAAACAGCAACGTAGCGCTACTTGACTGCACCCTGCGAGATGGCGGGTACGTCAACGATTGGAAATTTGGGCAAAATACTATGGTGAACGTTTTTGAGCGGCTTTCGTCGGCCAACGTTGACTACATAGAGGTTGGCTTTCTTGACCAAAGGAGGCCTTTTGACCCCGACCGCAGCATCATGCCCGATACGGCAAACGCAGGCCTAATATACAAGAATCTGGACAAGAGGCGCTCGGAAGCTGTTGCCATGATTGACTACGGGACGTGCGATATTACCCATATTCAGCCGCAGGCGGAGAGCTTTCTGGACGGCATCCGCGTTATCTTCAAAAAGCACATCATGCGCGAAGCCCTTGCCTTTTGCAAAGAGCTGAAGCAGCTTGGCTACAAAATTTTTACGCAGGCGGTTTCCATCACCAGCTACAGCGACGGCGAGCTGCGGGCGCTGGTTGAGCTGGTCAACGATGTAAAGCCGTTTGCCGTATCTATTGTGGATACCTACGGGCTGCTGCACAAAAACAAGCTGCTCCACTACTACGAGGTGATGAACGCGCACCTTGACGAGCAAACAGGCATAGGCTACCACTCGCACAACAACTTCCAGCTGGGATACGCCAACTGCATAGAGCTTGCCGGCCGACATGCAGCGTCCAAAAGGCTGCTGCTGCTCGACGGCTCCATCTTCGGCATGGGGAAGGGGGCCGGAAACGCGCCTACCGAGCTGCTTGCCATGTACATGAACGACCACCAAAGCCGCCGCCGCTACGACATTAGCCAAATGCTGGAGGCAATAGACGTAAGCATACTGGAAATTTTCAGGCAGTCGCCCTGGGGGTACTCCATGAAATTTTTTATCGCGGCCTCCAACGACTGCCATCCCGAATACGTATCCTATCTGCTGGAAAAGAGGACTTTATCCGTTAAATCAATCAACGAGGTGCTCAAGGCCATCGGAAAGGAGCACAAGCTCCTCTTCAACAAAGGCTACATTGAGCATCTATACATTGATTATCAGATGAATACATGTAACGATGCGGCAGATTACGCAGCGCTGTCGGCGCAGCTGAGCAACAAAAAAATACTCATCATTGGGCCGGGGGTGAGCGTCAACACCGAAGTCGGCAGCATCGAAAAATACATCAAAGAGCAAAACCCAGTAGCCATTGCCATCAACTTCATCCCCGAAAAGTTTGGCGTGAAGTACCTGTTCCTGACCAACTCGAAGCGCTACGTGCGGCAGGCAACACAAATCAACAGGCTGGGAGGCAGCATAAAAACCATAGCCACCTCAAACGTTACCAAATCGGCCGGCCAGTTTGACTACAGCTTGGACTACGAAACGCTCATAGACCGCTCGGCCGTTTTTATGGACAACTCCTTTATCATGCTGATGAAGGCAATGGTAAAGCTGGGCGTCACCGAAGTTGCGCTGGCCGGATTCGACGGTTACTCCTGCAGCAGGGAAGCAAACTACTACTCGTCGGAAATGGAGTATCAGTCCGCAAGGCAAAAAAGCGCGGAGATCAATGCGGATGTAAATAAAAACTTGCAGGAGCTGAAAAAGATGATGGCGATTAAATTTATTACCGGAACATTGTATGAGGCGGGATGAGAGAGGTATTTTTATATATTTTTGCAAAAATGAATAGCATATGAGAACTATAAACGTACAGATTTCGGACTTGGAGTATAGCGCCTTTGGGCTATCGAAAAAGGATTGGTCATTTTCCGAGCTGACAAATTTAATTGAAAAGAATTTGGCGCAGCAGGCGCTGGATAAAGCTGCTTTTTTGGCGGAACAAAATGGCCTGTCATTGATGACCATGATGGATATCTCAGACGAAGTAAAAGCAGTACGAAAATGCAAAAAAAATGATTGATTCTGAATTTATTATCGCTACATTGTATGAGGCGGAATGAGGGGGGGGGGGGGTTATTTTTTTTTAATTTTGCTGTAAAAATTTGTAAACAAAAAATGGCATATATTGAAAAAAAAAAAACCAACATAAA
>JAISAC010000076.1 GCA_031266935.1 Prevotellaceae bacterium | reverse complement strand
TGTGTGTGTGTGTGTGTGTGTGTGTGTGTGTGTGTGTGTGTGTGTGTGTGTGTGTGTGTGTGTGTGTGTGTGTGTGTGTGTGTGTGTGTGTGTGACGAAGTGCGAGGAGGTTCCTCCGCTTACGTGCATTCGTACCTCACGCGCTCCGGTCGGAATAACGGCAGAGGCGTTAGCGGCAATACTATTCGCGTCATTATATGTTGTGCTGTTAGCGTACATAAGTTTAAAAAATCGGAGGCAAAAGTATAGAAAAAGGGGGTGTTGTGCAATTTTTTTTATTAATTAGTTATCAACAAGTAATTAATCGCTAACGCCACCTTCGCCCGTATGCTGTAATCGCTTGTCTCCACGGCAAAGCTGCGCGAAGCGCTACCCCTTACGAATAAGAGCAAAGCTATACACGTTTTTCTATTGATATGGTTCCCCTATGGGGATAAGAGCAAAGCTATACACGTTTTTCTATTGATATGATTCCTCTAACGAGGAGTGCATAAAAATAGTTCGCGCATAGCATAAAAATTATATCAATAAAACATGGACACCACCAAAAATTATTACTCCTGCTTTTGGCCGCACCTCTCTTGTTTTTTGCATCGTGCAGCTTTTACCCTTGATGATCAAAGCATACGTTGTGGATACCCCCAAAGCGCCGCCACGCTCGCCGAATTGCGTAGCAGCTCAACTATCACAGCAGGCAAACAAAGCGGTTCATTGTAGAGACGGGGCGCGCCCCGTCTCTACGCAGCTGGAAGATTAGGGTTGAACCGAGCGTAGTTGAGCTATTAGAGCTACGCCAGCCTGACGTTATCAATCAGGCGCACTTCTCCGGCGTAAACCGCAATGCATGCTTGCTTGGCGCAGTCATCGTCGAGCGAGGCAACGGGCTGCAGGGTGCGCGCGCATACCACCTCAAAGTAGTCCAGCCGCAGCTGTTCGCTGGCGCTGATGGCGTCTGCCACAAATTGCTTCAGCGCCGGCAAGTCAGCGCTGCACACCTTGTCCACAGCGGCAAACAGCGTTTTGGCAATGAGGGGCGCAGCAGCCCGCTGGTCGGGCGTGAGCAGCGCGTTGCGCGAGCTCATGGCCAGGCCGTCCGGCTCGCGCACAATGGGGCAGCGCACAATCTCCACCGGCAGGCCAAGCTGGCGAATCATTTCGCTGACAATGGCAATCTGCTGAAAATCTTTTTCGCCGAAGTATGCACAGCTGGGCTTCACCGCGTCAAACAGGCGGCTCACCACCTGCGCAACGCCGTTGAAGTGCCCGTTGCGGCGCTCGCCCTCCATTACCTTTTCCAGCAGCCCAAAGTCGAACAGGCGCGTGTCGGGCTGTGGGTAAATCTCTTTTTCGTCCGGCGCAAAAACGACATCGCAACCCGTTGCCTGTAGCAGCTTCACATCGGCCTCAAGCGTACGCGGGTAGCGCGCCAAGTCGGCCTTGTCGTTAAACTGCGTGGGGTTTACAAAGATGCTGACAACCGTTACGCCGCACTCCCTGCTGCAGCGCTGCACCAGCGACAAGTGCCCGCGGTGCAAAGCGCCCATTGTGGGAACAAATCCCACCGTTTTGTTTTTGCTTTCTTCCTCCGGTAGCTGCTGCCGGAGCTCTTTTATCGTTTTTACAACTTTCATGTTTCAAAATTAAAATAAACGCATCTTCCGAAAATCCTGCGATTTGTATGATTATCCGCTTTCTGCTAAGCAAACACCTCTTCGAGCACCGTCAGCGAGCGAATGGGGTTAGCCATGCCTAAGTGAGTGCAGTAGTAATCGAGCAGCTTGCGCATCAGGAGGTTTCGCTGCTCCCTTGAAGCGCGTATATATTGCAAGTCATCAAGCTTTTCATTGAGCTTTGCGCCGATTAGCGTACCCAGCAGCGCCGACGTGGGCTTATCCATAAAGGCACCGTGCGGCGGCGCAAAGGGCACAAACACACCGTTCTTCATGTCGAAGTAGGGATACTCCGAGCTGTGGGCGTTGCCGGGGAAAAATCCTAAGTGCTGCGCCAGCTGCGCCAAAAAGTAAAGGTGAAAGCCGGATACGCCGTGCTGTATTTCGTCGAGCAGCAGGATATGCCGGTGCAGAAAATCAAACAAGGCTTCGTTTTGCTCCTCCTCGCGGATAAGCTTGTAGAGCACCTCGCCGATGAAAAGCGCTATTACGCTTTTATGCACGTCGAAAGGCAGGCTTTGCAGCGGTACGTTTGCGCAAAACTCTTTCATGCGGCACATAGCGCCCCGCCTTCGCTCGGGGTATGCCTCAATGTCGAGCAAAAAGAGGGGCTGTATGAGCGACGATTTCCGCCGCTGCGTAGCGCCGCGTACGCCGTTGATTATGTAGGTTTGTCGCCCCTGCAAGTCGGTATAAATGTACGCAATAACGCTTGTTTCGCCGTACTTGATGCTGTGCAGCACAATGCCGCGAAGCTTAACCATTCTTAGAATTTCATATCGTTAATTGACATAGTTAATTGGTATAATCAATTGATAACCAGCAGCTTCACAATTCTGCTTTCCTCTCCCGACGGGTCGGCTAAAAAGACGAGGTACACGCCGGTTGCCACGCGCCGCCCGCCCAGATTTTGAACATCCCACGTGATTGACCCGCCGTTGGCGGTGGCAAAAAATACGAGGTTGCCCGACACGTCCGTTATCTTCACCGAGGCGTCCTCCATGAGGTTGGTGATGGTAACCAAGCTCATGTCGGGGCGCACCGGGTTGGGGTAAACCTTCACCTCGTCGAAGTTGGACTTTCCGGCGGTAGCGTCGCTGTAAAACCCAACCATGCCCTTGTCTGTTGCAAAAATCACCTCGCCGGTTTGGCTGTTCACGGCAATATCCACCACGCTGTTCGAGGGCAGCGGGCTGTTCTGCGCGTTGAACGCATGCAGCTGCTCCACGCCGTCCTTAGACTGCAAAAACACGCCGGCGTCGCGCGTACCCAGCCACTTGCGGTTGCCGCCGTCCACCGCCACCGCCGTGACGCGCTCGTACTGCAGCAGGTAAGCCGCCTGACCCGGTATTTCCGTGGGAATTTTTATTCGCTGCCCCATCGGCATGTTTGTAAACGGATCGCTGACAGCGCTGTAAACAACAACCCCCTTATCCGTCCCCAGCCAAACCTCGTTATTCAAGTCAACGGCAAGCGCGTAAATGTTGCTCACCTTGAACGTTTCGTCAAGGCTTGTCCGCACCGCAAAAACGGAGGCGTTATCATCGTCGGCGTCGGTGAGGTTGGCGCCGGAAGAGTAGAGGTAGAGGTTGTCAGGCTCCGCTATTCCCCAAAAAACCTTACCGGCAAGCGCCGCTTTCCCCAGCGCCTTGCCGCCCAAAGTGGCGTTAGCAAGCCCGCTCCACGAATCGTCGGCGCTACGCTGCCACACAGGCGTTGCGCTGCTCGAGGCAAAGGCAAAAAGGTTTCCGCTAAGGTCAAAGGCCATGCCGCGAACATCCTCCGCCAAATTTGTCCCTGCCCGGCTAACGCCGCCGAACTTTACCACGCCGCCTGGCGTTGCCACAAACGCTTCGGACACATTTGCCGGGTTTATTTTTACCTCCTTAGCGCCGCTCAGGTTGGCTGCGCTCCCTGTCCACGCGCCTTTATTTTCCATCACGCTCAGCGCTTCGCCTGCCGCAGCAGCAACCTTACCGCGGTGCTCGTCGAGGGCAAGCGATTGATTTTTGAGCGGGCCGTTGGGCTGCGCCTGCGCAAATGCGCCGCCGGAGCTTACCACTAATCCCAGCTCCGCGTCTGCAATGCAAATGCCCGATTGGTAAGCCACAACTTTTCTCGGGCTGAATGAAGACAGCCCGTAGCTCGAAATATTTTTTTGCGCGTTGCCAACGCTGTACAGCATGCCTGCCGTAGCCACCCAGAGGTCGCCATTGTCGGTAGCGCTTAGCGCACGGGGATTTGGATAGGTACCTTGAGAAGTGAAAGATTGCAGGTCGGCGGTAAACATCTGCAATGCGCCGTCGGCTTGCAGCGCGTACAGCTTTCCGTTGCTCACGGCAAGCGAAACAACGTTGCTGCCCGCCAGCCTGCGCTGCCAGCTGCCGAAGCTGAAGCGGGTTGAGCTGTTTTTGTCCACCACGTACAAGCCCTTTGGCGTTGCGGCCGCTATAAAGCCTCCAAACAGCGCCAAGTCCTGCACGGCCAGCGTATCGTTGCCTTCGTCAACGGAGTAGTTGGCGCGTATTTCTTCGCTTTTTATCTCCAGAATTTGCGATCCGGTAGCGGCAAGAATCAGGTCGTCCATGCGCAGAAAGCGGTTGACGCGCTTGCGCCCGTGCGTGGCAAAGTTTTTCCACGTTTCGATATTTTTTGTCCGGTTGCCCTGACGAATTGTGCGCGGGTCGGCGCTGCGGAGCACATCTATGTTGCCGTTGTCGTACCCCACAAAAATGCATCCTGTTTGGGCGTCGTACAGCGCCGCCGTCAGCCCAAAGTCGCTCAAGCCTGTTACCTTGGAGATTTTTTCTACCTCTCCGTCAAAAAAGATAAGCCCCGCCGACGCTGCGCATACCACCTGATTTCCCACCACGAACACATCTGCACCCTGCGTGTAGGCAAAGTGGTCGCGCCAAGCGCCCGTTTTTTGCGCCGACAGCGCAACGGGCAGCAGGAGTACTGCGAGCAGCCAAAAGCGAAGCATACCGGATTTTTTTAAGATTGATGAAGCAATTCCGGTGCAAATGTACATGATAATTTTCAAATTACATATACCTGCAAGCGCTATTATGTATAGCCGTAAAAATCAGGAGGAAGAAGGAGATGGGTTGTTTCGGCAAATTCCTTTTTTGGGTGGCGTGAGATGCTGCTTAGGCAGGTTGGATCTCTCCGAGAACTGCCATTTATTTTTCATAGCACCTCCCCTCAAAAAAAGATTTAGCCCAACGCAGTTGCACTCTCTCTGTTTTTTTCCTACTTTTGCAGCTTTACTTCAGCAGCGCAAAGCTGCTCAAAAACTTCAAGGTATGGCAACAACTCGGCAGCTCAAGGTAGGACGGCAGCTGCAAAAAGATATAGGCGAAATTATTCAGCGTCAGGGAATGGCGATGTACGGCGGTGCGCTGATTACCGTTATGGGGGTGGAGGTTAGCCCCGACCTTGGCTTTGCCAAGGTGGTGCTCAGCATTTTTCCTTCGGACAAAACCGACGTGGCCAAGGCTGCGCTCAACGAAAAGCATATCCGCACGGAGCTGGCCAAGCGCGTAAAAAACCAGCTGCGCGTGGTTCCGGAGCTGGCTTTCTCTATTGATACCTCGCTGGACTACGTTGAGCACATTGAGCAGCTGCTGAAAGATTCAAAAACTTCATGATTTGGCGCTCCCGCTGCGGATTTCTCTATCCGCGACTTCTCCTTAGCAAATACCGCACCGGCATGTTGGCGGCGGCGTACCCAATGAGCATCACGGTGGCTATTACGAGCGCAACGTCAACGAGGCTAACCCTTACGGGGTAGGCGTCCACCACAAAGCTGCCGCTCAGCTTGATGAGCTTGAAGTGCACCTGCGCGTAGCACGCCGCAAGCCCCAGCGCCACGCCGGCAGCGCAGCCCAGAAAGGAAATCATCACGCCCTCCGTGATAAAAATACGGCGTACCAAGCTGTCCTGCGCTCCGAGGCTATGCAGAATTTTTATATCCTTCTTTTTCTCAATAATGAGCATGGTAAGCGAGCCGATGGAGTTGAACGAGGCCACCAGCAGCACAAAGGTGAGGATAAAAAATATAGCCCACTTTTCGCCCTGCATCATGCGAAAAAGCACCTCGTTTTGCTCCTCGCGCGTCTGCACCTTCAGCGCGCTGCCTACGATTTTTTGCACCTCTTTTTTCACGCTTTTAGCGTTGGCGCCGGGCTTGAGGTACAGCTCCACGCTCGACACCTCCCGCTCGTAGCCAAGCAGGCGCTGCACCACATCCAGCGGCGCAAGCACGTATCGGGAATCGGCCTCCATCTCAATGGAAAAAATTCCCGCCGGCTTGAGGTACTCGCTGGTGTAAGCCTCGCTTGGGTTGATGGCCTGCAGGCGCAGCCCCCGCTTAGGAAAATATATCCATAGCATGTCGAAAAAGTTGGGGCGCAGGTTGAGCATTCCGGCAACCACCTTGCCCACAATGGCCATGTCCACGTCGCCTTTCCTGACGGCGGCCTCGCCCTCGATGATGCTTCCGGCAACGCCGGAGCGCCGCAAAAATGTTTCGTCCACGCCGCGCACGGTGGCTAAGTGCTGACGGTCGCGGTACCTGAGCGCTGCATTCTCCTCCAGCGCTTCGGAGTAAAACGCCACCCCTTCGGTGCGCTTAACGCTGCCGAAGTCAAATTGCCGAACATCAAAAACCTTACCCTCTACGGCGGTGATTTTCAGGTCGGGCGAAAGAGTATTGTACAGCGAGGTGATAAGGCTGTCAAGCCCGTTGTACACCGATAGCGCTACTACCAGCGCAAACACGCCTACCGCCACGCCCACCGCGCTCACCAGCGATATGATGTTGATAGCGTTGTGCGATTTTTTGGCAAACAGGTACCTGCGGGCAATGAAAAATGATGGCTTCACAAGGTTTAAAAAATCATAAATTGCAAATTCTCTTAGCAAATTCTCTCAGCTCAAAATACTTTTCGCTCTTTCCAGCCCCTCCGCCAATGCGCGTACTTCATCAACCGTATTGTAGCAGGCAAAGGAGGCGCGCACCATGCCCGTCAGCCCGTAGCGCTGCATCACCGGCTCGGCGCAGAGCGTACCGCTGCGCACGGCAATCCCCTGCTTGTCGAGCACCTGCGCAACATCGAGGTGGTGAATGTTCTTAAAGGCAAACGAAACAATGCCGCTTTTTTGCGGAGCGCTGCCGTAGATGGCGAGGCCGCCTATGCTTTGTAGCCGCTCGGTAGCGCAGCGCAGCAATTTTTCTTCGTGCAGCCGCGCATCGTTGGCGTTGAGCGATTTGGAGAACTCTATGGCCGCCCCAAGCCCAATGGCGCCAATGTAGTTGGCCGTTCCCGCCTCAAACTTGTACGGAAGGTCGGCGTAGGCAGTCTTGGCAAAAGTGACCGATTTTACCATATCGCCGCCGCCTTGGTAGGGGGGCATTTCGTTCAAATATTCTTCTTTTGCGTACAGCACCCCTATGCCGGTAGGCCCATAGACTTTGTGCCCCGAAAAGGCGTAAAAATCGCAATCCATCTGCTGCACGTCCACGGGGCCATGCGGCACCCCCTGCGCGCCGTCCACCAGCACGGGAACGCCCAGGGCATGGGCAACGCAGCTAATCTCGGCCACCGGGTTGACGGTGCCCAGCACGTTGGAGACGTGCGCTACCGCCAGCAGCCTTGTTTTTTTCGATATTAGCGCGGGCAGCATGTCCATGCGCAGCTCGCCGCTATCGGCAAAGGGCAGCACCCTGAGCGTAGCGCCCTTGCGCTCGCACAGCAGCTGCCACGGCACAATGTTGCTGTGGTGCTCCATTTCCGTTACCAGAATTTCGTCGCCCGCTTTTACGTACCGCTCGCCAAACGCAAACGCCACTAAGTTGATACCCGCCGTGGTGCCGGCCGTAAAAATTACCTCGTGCGCCTTTGCCGCGTTGATGTACCCGCGGACGCTTTCGCGGGCAGCCTCGTAGCGCACGGTGCACTGCTCGGCCATGCGGTGTACGCCGCGGTGAATATTGCCGTTGAGCGAAGTGTGCAGCTCGTTTACGGTATCAATCACCACCTGCGGCTTTTGCGAGGTGGCTGCATTATCTAAGTACACCAACGGCTTGCCGTCAATGGTTTGCGACAGCAGGGGAAAAAATGAGCGGATATCCATGATTTTTGCCGGACAGATTCTTGTTTACAATTTACTACATGCGCTACTTACGCGTACAGCATGGCTTAGATGCGGGCGGCAGGTAGCAAATAAATACGCGCAAAGATAGCTTCTTTTTTTTACAATGCCCAGCCCAACCCGAAAAGGGAATTTATAAAATCGGAAATTTTATATACATTTGCGCGGCGCTGGGTTATTTCTTTTTTTTTGAGATGCTACGACGGCGCTTGCGCCCCTCACCGCTTTGAAGCGCTACCTGTTTTTAAATTTTAGAAATGCGAAATAAACAAGATATAGCAGTTTTATGATGTGTGGCAAAGGGTGTAATTCAAATTGTCGCTTTTGCTCATTCCGTAGGAATGAATCGCTCGGTAGAAAAAGGCAACGTTCCGGTGGTTGTCGGCATCCCGTAGGGATGCATCCCTACGGGATGCCAAAGAGGGACGCCATTCGTGTTTTCTACCGAGCGACACATCCCGCTGGGATGCAAAGATGACATGGAACATTTATATATTATTTATTTTTTATCCCTAAGTTGCTTTTCATTCTTGTCATAAAGGGTATTTTGGTGGGATTGCTGGCGTCGGTGCCGCTGGGTCCGGCGGGGGTGCTGTGCATCCAGCGGACGCTCAACCGCGGGCGGCGAGCCGGCTTTTTTTCCGGCATGGGGGTGGCCTTTGCCGATACGTCGTTTGCCCTGGTGGCCGTGCTGAGCTTGTCGGTGGTAGAGGAGTGGATAGCCGACAAGGGAAATATACTGCAGCTGCTGGTGGGCGTGGTGGTAGTGGCGGTAGGCGTCAAAATTATGCTGACCAACCCCGTGAAGCAGCTGCGGGCGCGCGGAAAGCAGCAGCAGGGCAGCTTAGGCCGGGCGCTGATTTCGCTTTTTCTGCTAACCATTAACCCCATCAACATTTTGCCGGTGCTGTTTTTGATGGGGCTATTCAAGGTGAGCGTAAGCAGCGCGTGGCCTACGATTGTGGTGGTGCTGGCGGTGCTAACGGGAGCGCTGTCGTGGTGGTTCTTCTTGTCCACCATCGTATCGCACTACCGCAAGCATTTCAAGCTGAGGCAAATGTGGTGGATTAATAAAACGTCGGGCGGCATTATCCTCTTGCTGGGTACGCTGGCCTTTATCGACGGAGCGGTAAAAGTGACGAAAGCGCTGCTGCTGCAAGCGCTGCTGCCGTGAGCGCCGCTGCCGTTTACTTTTTCTCTACCCAGCGCTTTACGTCATCTGCGCCGGGGTTGGTAAGCCCCATTTTGTGCTTTTTGTTCATGCCGCACAGGTCGTTGAACAGCTTGCCGGGCGATGCCTTCTGCATTGACTCTACGGTAAGGTATCCCATTTTTTGTATCACCGAAATCCATTCTTCCGGTACGCCCAGCGCAGCGTACGCTTCGGCATCGTCCTTTACGGCCTTTTTTTCGGGGCGCATTTGCGGAAAAAACAGCACATCCTGTACGGAGGCCGAGCCGGTCATAATCATGGCGAGGCGGTCAATGCCAATTCCCAGCCCCGCTGTGGGCGGCATGCCGTACTCTATGGCGCGCAAAAAATCTTCGTCTAACAGCATTGCCTCCTCGTCGCCGCGCTTGGCGAGCAGCAGCTGCTCCTCGAAGCGGTTGCGCTGGTCAATGGGGTCGTTGAGCTCGCTGTAGGCGTTGCAGATTTCCTTGCCGTTGCAGATAGCCTCAAAGCGCTCCACTAAGTCGGGGTTGTCGCGGTGCCTTTTTGCCAGCGGCGACATCTCTATCGGGTAATCGGTGATGAACGTAGGCTGGATGAGCTTTGCCTCGCAGCATTCGCCAAAAATTTCGTCAATCAGCTTTCCCTTGCCCATCGAAGCATCCGGCGTTACGCCCAGCTGCTTTGCCGTTTCGCGCAGCGCAGCTTCGTCCATGCCCGAAACGTCAACGCCGGTAAAGCGCTCAATGGCCTCAAACATGGTGAAGCGCTGCCACGGGCGCTTAAAGTTGATAACGCTATCCCCCACGCGCACCTCTGTGGCGCCGTGCAGGTCCAGCGCAATTTTCTCTACCATTGCCTCCACGGCCTCCATCATCCATCGGTAGTCCTTGTAGGCCACGTACATTTCCATTTGCGTAAACTCGGGGTTGTGGAACCTGTCCATCCCCTCGTTGCGAAAATCTTTGGCAAACTCGTACACGCCCAAAAATCCGCCAACTATCAGCCTCTTGAGGTACAGCTCGTTCGCAATGCGAAGGTAGAGCGTCATATCCAGCGTATTGTGGTGCGTTTTGAAGGGGCGCGCGGCGGCGCCGCCGTACAGCGGCTGCAGTATGGGCGTTTCGACTTCAAGCAGATTTTGCGCGTTCAGAAACTCCCGCATGGAGCCAATAAGCTTGGCGCGCTTTACAAAAACGTCGCGCACGTGCGGGTTTACCACCAAATCGACGTACCGCTCGCGGTAGCGCTTTTCGGGGTCAGTAAAGGCGTCGTAAATCTGCCCGTCCTTCTCCTTCACAATGGGCAGCGGGCGGATGGACTTTGAGAGCAGCTTCAGCTCTTTGGCGTGTACGGAGAGCTCGCCCGTTTGGGTAATGAACGCGTAGCCCTTTACCCCCACAATATCGCCAATATCGAGCAGCTTTTTAAACAGCGTGTTGTATGTCTGCTTTTCCTCGTCGTCGGCGGGGCAAATATCGTCGCGGCGCACGTAAACCTGCATACGCCCCCGGTCGTCCTGCAGCTCAAAGAACGAGGCGCTGCCCATGATGCGGCGGCTCATAATGCGCCCGGCAATGCTCACGTCCTGAAAATTATTTTTTTCGGGAGAATACCCCTCCGCTATTTGCGCGCTGCTGGCGTTAACGTCAAACCCTTCGGCAGGGTAAGGGTTTACGCCCATCTCGCGAATTTTTTCCAGCGATTGCCGCCGTACAAGCTCCTGCTCCGAAATATCAATGCTCATAATTTTGTGGTGATGTTGGTTTTTGAATTTTTGAATTGCGCTACCTACCCGCTTTTGAGGATAATCAGGTGTTCCTGGTCGGTTATTTTATCGCAGTAGCAGCATTGCAGCAGCACATCCTTTTTTGAAACAACGCTGAACTTGGTAGGGATAGGCTGATGATTTGTAACGCACATGGGGTTCATGCACTTGGCAATGCCGACGATGGTGTCGGGGAGCTCCACCATGCGCTTTTCCATCACCTCGTAGTCTTTGATGATGTTGAATTTTGCCTGCGGCGCCACCAGCGCAATGCGGTTCATTTCGTCGTCGGCAAAAAAGCGGTCGGCAACCTTGATGATGGCCTTCGCCCCCAGCAGCTTGCTTTCGAGGTTGTTGCCCAGCGTGAGCTGGCTTTTGCAGCGGTTGAGCGCCAAAATTTCTACCACCTTAAACAAGCTGCCCGCCGGAATGTGGTCAATCACCGTGCCGTTTTTTATGGCGCTTACCTTGAGATGCTTTTCTTCTTTCATAACGATAGGTTTACATTGTATTCACATTTTAGTAGTTCAGCAGCTTGCAGATTACGGACATGCGCGCAAACACGCCGTTTCCGGCTTGCGCAAAGTAGTAGGCTTTTGGGTTGCTGTCCACGTCGGTGCTTATTTCGTTGACGCGGGGCAGGGGGTGCAGGATTTTCACGTTAGGCTTGGTGTTCTGGAGCATTTTGTTGTGGAGCACGTACACGTTTTTCACCCGCTCGTACTCCATGGGGTCAAGAAATCGCTCGCGCTGTACCCTTGTCATGTAGATAATATCGGCCTCGCCGATATGCTCGGCCAGCTCGGTGTGCTCCTCGTAGGCAACGCTGCGGCTTTCGAGCAGCTGCTTGTACTCCTGCGGCATGGCGAGCTCCTGCGGCGCAATAAAGCTGAAGCGCGTGTCGAACAGGCTCATGGCCTGAAGCAGCGAGTGCACCGTGCGGCCATACTTGAGGTCGCCCACCATGGCGATGTTGAGGCCGTGGAGCGTACCCTGAGTTTTTTGTATGGAGTACAGGTCGAGGAGCGTTTGCGTGGGGTGCTGGTTGGCGCCGTCGCCGGCGTTGATGATGGGTACGCGAGAGATTTCGGCGGCATACCGCGCCGCGCCCTCAAGCGGGTGCCGCATGACGATGAGGTCGGCGTAGTTGGCCACCATCATGATGGTATCCTTGAGCGTTTCGCCCTTGCTGATGCTGGTGTTGCTGGCGTCGGAGAAGCCAATGATGCGCCCGCCAAGGCGGCTGATGGCCGTCTCGAAGCTCAGGCGCGTGCGCGTAGAAGGCTCAAAAAACAGCGTGGCTACCACCTTGCCGTCAAGCAACGGCTGGTTGGGGTTGGCCTCAAACTCTGCGGCGCGCTCCAGCGCCCGAAGAATGTCCTCCTTGGAAAAATCAGTAATGGAAACTAAACTTTGCATCTTTTCAACAATTCAACAGTTAAGAATTTCGGGGGTTCCCAACATTCAAGCTCAAACGAGGGTTGCCGATAAACCCTCAAAGGTAAGCATAATTTCAGATTTAGCGGCTACGGTTAGCGCTTTTTTTTTCAGGCACAGCAAGCATTATCCCAATTATTATAAGCTTGAGCTTTCAGCTATTATTGCTTATCCTTGTTTCTACTTTCAATTCTTGCCTTAGTCATTCTTTCGCGCAGTCCGCCGTGCTCCAGAAAATCTTTTTCGAGCTGCTGTATGAGTTTTGCCAGCAGGTACAGGACAATTTTTATCAGGCAAATCATGCTGTTGGCGCAAATTTCGGGATTTTCGTTTTCTATTGCCTTGATATAGGTTTGGTAGGTAGCATTGCGAGTCCGATTCAGCTCGCGAAAACGTGTCATCAGTTGATGCTCCATTCCCCAAACGGATAGCTTTCGTGTTCGCAGAAAATCCTCGTAATCTATCATCAACTCTTCGAGCGAGGCCTTTGCCACATTCATCAGCTTGATTTCGGTTTCCTTTGAAGTGGCAGAAGCCATACTTCCCTCTGCAATATTTTGTTTTCCGCTTCGGGCAGCCTGCACCATTTGGTCGATAGTGCGGTCGGGTTTTCTGTAAAAGCGTCCGGTAAAATACACCGTGCCGTCATAGATAATTTCGGCTTTTTGGTAGCTGATAAGGTTGCGGTAGCCACCGTGCTTGGGAATAAAACCTTGGTTGTTGCTGTTTTCCGGCATATTACTTTCTTTTTCTTGTTTTGGTATTTTTGATACTTTAGGGGCAAGGGTTTCGGTTGATAATACCCTATTGTCCCTATTATCTTTACTATCCTTGCTGTCCCTGCTATCCCTGCTATCCCTGTTGTCCCTGTTGTCCCTGTTGTCCCTGTTGTCCCTGCTGTCCCTGCTGTCCCTGCTGTCCCTGCTGTCCCTGCTGTCCCTGCTGTCCCTGCTGTCCCTGCTGTCCCTGCTGTCCCTGCTGTCCCTGCTGTCCCTGCTGTC
>JAISAC010000069.1 GCA_031266935.1 Prevotellaceae bacterium | reverse complement strand
CAACAAACGCCCTAACATCCGCGCTGCCCGATAGCCTGTCGGCGTACTCCATTGCCTTCTTAGCCCCGTAGTAGAAGCTTGGAGGCGGTAGCGGGTTATCTACGCTGTACTTCCTTTCCCTCTGAAATGCGTCTGCGGCGTTGTCCACGCTTTGCGCCCCTGCCGGCAGGGCGGCAAGCAGCGCCATCGGCATAGCGGCGGCGTAAGCCATGAAATTTTTTATTCGTATAACCATACAAATTATGTAAATTTATTCGGTTTTCATATACAAACACTAACTTGCTTCCTTACCTTGGGTGCATTTCAAATTGTCGCTTTTGCTCATTCCGTAGGAATGAATCGCTCGGTAGAAAAGAAAATGCTCCGGTGGTTGTCGGCATCCCGTAGGGATGCATCCCTACGGGATGCCAAAGAGGGACACCATTCGTATTTTCTACCGAGCGAATAATCCCTACGGGATTATTAAAGCGACAATTTGAAATACACCCCCCTACCTTTTCTTTTTCGGTACCTCCACCTCCACCGTCAGCGAGCGGGCGTTGTGTCCGTCGGCGGTGTAGGTGCGTACTTGGTAGCCGTAGCGCTCGCCGGGGGTTACGGAGCTGTCCTTGTACTTGAGCGTTTTTTCCAGCCCGCCGAGCGGAGCGTAGGTGCTGTCGGCGGCGCGGCGGTACACAATGCAGCCCTTGTATCCCGCGGCGTTATCCGGATCCACCTCCCAGGTCAGCTCTACCGCCTTGGCGCGGGAGCTGTACTTGGCCTTTAGCCGCCTTACGTTCACGCTTTCGCCCTCGTCCTTAGCGAGCATAGCGCCGTAGTAGCCCGAGGGCATGGAGACGTTGCCGCTGCTGTCCACGGCGGTAATGTAGTACTTGTACAAAACGTTGGGCGAAGGAAAGCGGTCGGTAAAGCGAAACATCGCGGCGCCCAGCAGCGCGGCGTTGACCTGCACTGCGTCGGCAGGCTCCCTGTCGGCCTCAAAGCGGTACACGTGGTAGCCCATCAGGTCGTCGTCCGTGTTGGGAATCCACTCCACCACCAGCGCGTTGTCCTCCTGCCGGGCTTCCTTGACGAAGGGCTGCTGCGGGGCTACCACGTCGGGCATGCGCGCGTACACCACGTCGGCAGGCTCGCTCTTGTTGTAGGCGTGGTCAACGGCGTAGAGGCGGTAGTAGAAGTAGTTTTTCGCCACAAAGGGCAGCTTGTCCACAAATACGGTATCGGTCAACGGCTTGGGGTTGATGGGCACGTAGGCCGAAGAGCCTGCGCCGTCGGCGGCGCGGTACAGCCGGTAGCCCGCCAAATCTTTTTCGGTGTTGCGGCGCCAGCGCACGGTGATTCTTCCCGAATCTGCCGTTACGCTCGCTATGCGCGGCTTGGCGGGGGGAAAAATATCGGGCACCTCCACCTGTATTTTGACGGATTTTCCCTCGTTTTCGGCAAAGTCCACCGCCGCTACGTAGTAGTAGTAGCTGCCGGGTTCGTTCACGGTATCGGTGTAGGCGCCGGCAGCCGGGGGAAGCAAAGCGCTTACCCGCTCAAAGGGCAGGTAGTACGAGGCGCCGCGGTACACGTAGTAGCCCCACATGTCGTCGCTTTGCAGGCTGTTGTCCCAGGTAAGGTGTACGAGCAGCTTCTCGGCCTCGCCCTGCACCTTGTCGGGGAACAGGGGCGGCGTTTTGTCCGTTGGCCGCGCCTCTACCGGCGCGCTCAGCTGCGTTTGGCGGCCAAAAAAGTCAAGGCCGGCCACGCGGTACCTGTACACCATAGCGTTGTTCACCGTGGCGTCGGCGTAAAATTCGGAGGCGTAGCCCTCCTTACCGTCGGGGCCGGGGCGCGTGGAGGCCACCAGCGGAAGGCTGTTCACCGGCCTGTAGGCGGTATCTGCCGACGAGCTGCGGTAAACGTTCACGCCCCAAAAGCGCAGGGGGTCGGGCTTCCACGTTACGGTTACCACGCCGTCCCTGGCGTTTATTTGTACGCTGTCGGGCGGGGCGGCGGGGGTAAACGGCGTTACGGCTATGGGAGCGGTAACCTCCAGCGGCTGCTCTGCGCCGCGCACCATGCGGCATACCCTGTAGCGGTAGGTTTGCCCTGCTGCCACCTGCGTATCGGTGTACGCAATGCCCAAGTATGCGGCAAAGGGGCGGCTTTCGAGGGCTTTGAGCATCATCACCAGCAGCGTAGCGCCCTCCGGCTTGCCTTCTTGCAGCGCGGCGGCGGCTTCGATGTACTGCGGCAGCAGGCTATCGGCCTTAAATTCCTCCTGCGTTGGGGTGTAGTCGCCCATCTTGAGCGGCTTTTCGGTCAGCTTTTGCCACTGCTGCCCGTCGGCGCTGCGGTATATGGTAACGCCCTCTGGAAAAATGACCTTCTCGTCAACGAGCTTAAGCATAACCTGCGGAGCGGATGCGCTCCCGCCAATACCTGTGGCCACCCTTTGCTGAGCATGGGCGGCAAAGCTGCCAAGCAGCGCAGGCAGCAGCGCGAAAAAAAGTTTTGTGTTCATTGTAAAAAAAAAGTTTTGTTGTGAAAAATTAACGTGAAAAAAATTATTGCATGTGCAGGGTGCATTTCAAATTGTCGCTTGAAAATCCCGTAGGGATTATCGCTCGGTAGAAAGCACGAATGGCGCCCCTCTTTGGCATCCCGTAGGGATGCATCCCTACGGGATGCCGACAACCACCGGAACGTTGCCTTTTCTACCGAGCGATTCATTCCTACGGAATGAGCAAAAGCGACAATTTGAATTACATCCATCCATCTGAAATTTTGAAATCTGAAAATTTTGAAATCTGCGCAACCTCATTTCAACCTAATTTTCTAACAAAACAACCTCAGTAGCAGGGTAATACATATATAACAATACCTCATTACCTCATTTTTTCCGCTTGGGTAGCAGCGTCGTGAAGCAAAATGAGGTAATGAGGTTACGCTACATTTACTCAACACGTTGCGGCTACTGAGGTTGTTTTGTTAGAGAAATTAGGTAAAAAATGAGGTTGCGCCTCGTTTGCCATTTTTTACCGTCATTCCCGCGCCGGAAATCCGGAACGGATTTAATCTTGGCAGCCCTATTTTTATGCTTTCCCCGTACCTTATTTGTTCTCTACTAAGGTAACCTTGTGGAAATAAGGTTTTGGGAGATTAAAAAACCTTATTTGTCCTCTACTAAGGTAACCTTGTGGAAATAAGGTTTTTTAAACTTCCAAAACCTTATTTGTCTTTAATAGGGCAACCTTAATAGAAAAAAACGTGCGCCGCGCTCATCTCCCAATTCCCCGTAGGGGATTCACAGCCTGAGAGATGAATGCCCTACGGGCAATAAAGCGGGCTTGTTGCGCTGCTGTTCTATTGATATGAATGCCCTACGGACAATGCACAAAGCTTATAGAGACCTCACCCCCGGCCTTATAGAGACCTCACCCCCGGCCTTATAGAGACCTCACCCCCGGCCCCTCTCCGAAGGAGAGGGGAGCCGCGCCGCCGCTGCTACCCTCGTGTACCGGCTCCCCTCTCCTGCGGAGAGGGGTCGGGGGTGAGGTCTCTTCCGTTGAAATTCTGAATGCTGAAATTTTTGAATTGGCTGACGCCGTCAGGAACTCAAAATTCAAAATTCAAAATTTCCTTAATTGCAAGCTCCTCCTTTTATCTCGCCCTGCGTTACCCTTGTCGTGCCTTCTAACCGCAGCAGCTCCAGCGCGTCAAAGTCTATCGACGGCTCGGCGCCGGTGGCAGACCTCATTAAGGGAGTGTTCGGGGCGACGTAGTCGTTAAAGAAGCCGCCGTTTTGGAGGTAAAACTTGTTGCCATCCACGGCGCCCTTGAAGTCAAGCCGCTCGCCGTCGTTACCGGTGCCGTCGGTGACGAATGTGGCTTTGGTAACCTCTTCCCATTCTCCGCTTTTGAGGCGTATCCACTGGTTGCCGTAGACAGCTTTGCGCAGCAGGTTGCCCGAGTCGCCCCAAAAGTTCTCCAAAAACGAGGAGGCATCGTGGTACGATGTCCATCCGTTGGTGGGCTTGGGGCGGCGGAGGTGCGCTATCAGCTTCCACTCCTCGGTTGCGGGGTCGAAGAAGTAGGCCACGTGGTCGGCGGCAACGTAGTCATTAAAGCCAAACTTTGTTGCGGGGCAAACGCGGACGAGGAACTTGTAGGTTTTGCCCGCCTCCCAGCCCGCAACTGTTGCAAACGTTTGCGTCCCGGCGCCTTCGCCGCCAAACATCTGGTAGCAAACGTCGCTGCCTATGGCTAAGCAGGAGACCCTATCTTTGAGGGGTATTTCGTTGGGGTCGTCCGTGTCGACGGGCGCCCACACCGAAAACAGCACCCGCACCGTTCCGTTCTCCCGCGAGGGCTGGATGCCGGAGTAGCCCTCCTTGAACCCGTTGACCATGGCGTAGGTGGCCGAGTGGTCCATGCCCTCGGGGATGGTTACCTCGTTGTAGAACCACTCGGCTTGGTCGGGGTTCGAAATGTCGTACCGCAGGTGCACTGAGGCGCTGTTGCGCCTGCCGGTTCTGGAGTAGTAGTTCATGTTGTTCGAAGCATCGCCGCTCACCCCCAGGGCCTGAGGAATGGCGTAAAATTCTCCGGTCTTGCTTACGCCTTGTAAGTCCACGCGCAGGTAGCCTACCTCGCAGTTGGGCAGCGTACAGATGGAAACGACAGTGTCCCCGTTTTGGCTTGCCTGCGGCTTGGGGAGCGTAACCGTGTACTCCTCCGTTCCCGTAAACGTTACGCCATCGGCCGGCGCCGGCCCAACCGTTACCTTCACCGTGCTTTCGCCGTCGGAGACGTACCATAGCGAGAGCGACAGGTCGCCGGAGGTGTTTACCCTAAAGTAGGTGCTGTACACCGTCTCGTCGTCTACCCAGTCTGTAATACCTGCGGCGGTAACTCCTCCAATGCCGCTGGTAACGTAGGCGTTGCCGCCAAACGGAATGGTCTTTTCGCTGTTTTTCCACGGGGGGTTAAAGGGAGTAGTATTATTGCCGTCGCCGCTGGGCGCTATCGGGACAACCGTCGGCTCTTTGTACAGCATCCCCCACTTACCGCTCCCGTAGTCCGAGTTTGTGTTGGGGGTCGGAATAAACCGGAACGTTGAGCTGCCTCCCTCTACCATGTAAAACTTGTTGACGCCGGCGTAGTACTGCAGCGCTCCGCCATCCTTGCCTACCACCTTTACGCCCTCATCGTACGATCCCTCAAACCGGAAGAGCTGCGACTCCGCATCTTTGTTGCCCTCTGCCAACTTTTCTCTGTGAACGTTCGTGTTCATGCCCTTATGCATAATTACGTCGGCGTTGTCGTTGTCGTCGACGGTGATTCTGGGACTCCTAATGTAGTACCACTTGGGATCGGCGGCGGTGCTGAGGGCGGGCGCGGCGGCGTACAGGGCGGCGGTGTAGTCGGCATCTTCGATAAATTTCACGCAGTTTCCTTCGTCGTTCATCACGTTGTAAAGGAAAAATCCATTATCGTTTATAAACAGCCCATCATGCTTCAGCATCCATACCTCCGGGCTGTTGCTGTGGCTGGCAAGGGAAAACATATCGCCGCTTCCGCCGGCAGCAAGGATAATATGATTCGACTCATTACTTTTAAACTCCAGGTTGCCGATTTTAGAAATGACCTTAAAGCTGCCGTAGCTGTTTCCCTCCAGCCTGAACAGCTGGCTATTTTTAGGCCCCAATGCCTGCCCGTCAACCTGACTGCCTGCACCGTTGGCAGTAATCGCATAGTAGTTCCTTGGAAAATACAGGTGGTACCATGTGGTATCTCCGATCGAACTAAGCTTGGGTGCGCCTGTGTACAGCTCATATTCGGTAATAAATTTCAGGTTGTTTCTATCATAACCGCCCCAAAGGCCGACGTAAGGATTCTGTGGGTTTAAAAAATTATTGTCGGGTTTATTATTATCCTTCAATATCCACTCCGCCGGGCTGTTTGGGTGGCGGGCAAAGGAAAACGAATCGCCGCTGCCGACTGCAACGAGGATAAACTTATCCTTATTGTCACCATCTGTGGCAAACTTAAGCTCCATGCTGTTGATTTTAGAAACAACCTTGAAGTTGCCGTGCTTTCCAACCATCTTAAACAGCTGCTCATCTTTGGCTTCCAGCGCTTGCTGAACAACCTTGTTGTTTTCCCCGTCGGCAGCAAGCGCATTGCTGTTGTCCATAAGCTGTATGTAGTACCATTCGTTAAGCTTGGGTGCGCCTGCAGTCTGGTCGTCGATAAATTTCAACCTGCTCTCATTCTTGCCGCTGTAATGTATGACACCACCATTTGGGTTCAAAAATTCGTTTGATTCAACATGCCTCAGCAACCATTCTTCAGGGCTGTTGTTGTCGTAAACGGCAAGGGTAAATGCATCGCCGCCGCCGGATGAAACAAGGATAAACTTATTATCATCATTTGCGGAAAACTTAAGCTCCATGTTGTCGGCTCGAGAAATAATTTTTAAGCCGCCGTAGCTACCCTCCAGCCTGAACTGCTGATTCTCGTTAACCTCCAATGATGATTGCAGAACAACCTTTTGGTTTTCCCCGTTGGCAGCAATCTTAGTGCCGCCATTGCCAAATTGCAGGTGGTACCACGTGGGGTCGTCGCTCGTGCTCAGCTTGGGCGCGCCTGCATAGTTGGCTGCAATATATTCGTTGTCGTCAATAAAATTCAAATGGTTGCCATTTCCCGAGCTATAAAGGCCAGCTTGCGTATTGCCATTGTTGTTTATATATATGTTGCCACTACTCCCCTTAGTGTCATCCTTCAGCATCCTCTTTGCAGGGTCGTTGTTCTCGAAAGCAAAGGAAAACAAATCGCCGCCGTTTTCAGCAAGGGTAATCCAATCACCGGAATGTTCAAACTCCATGTTGTTGATTTTGGAAATGACCTTGAAGCCGACGTTGTAACTTCCCTCCAACCTGAACAACTGCTTATCATTAGCGGCCAATGGTTGCTGAATAGCATTTTGGTTTAGTCCGTTGGCAGTAATCGCATTGTTGTTCTCGACAAATTGCAGGTGATACCACGTGGTATCTCCGGGTGTGCTAAGTTTGGGCGCGTCTGCGGAGAGGTCGTCGATAAATTTCAGCTTGTTGTCATTTTCACCGCCGTAAAGGCCGACGGTCTCATTGTCCTGTGGGTTTAAAAATTTGTTGCCATCAGTAGCGTCATTATAGCACAGCATCCACTCCGCAGGGCTGTTTGGGTGGTCGGCAAGGGAAAACAACTCGCCGCTACCTTTATCAACAAGCTGAATTTTACCATCAACAAGCTTAAACTCCATGTCGTTGATTTTAGAGATGACCTTTAAGGCGGAGGTGCTTCCCTCCAAACGGAACAGCTGCTCCTCTCTAACTTTCAATGCTTCCCGAGTAACATTTTGGTTTTCACCGGTGGAAGCTATTATGGTGTTACCGTTGAGAAGCTGCACGTGGTACCATTTGGGCGCGGCGCTCGTGCTAAGAAGCTTCGCTGCGCTTTCAACCCAGTAGTCAATAAATTTTAACCCGTTTCCATCATGATTACCAATATTGGCAAGACCAGCTTCCGTACCGCCGTTGTTGTTTATACCATCTTTCCATGTGTCGTTCTGATCCGACAGCATCCACTCCAACGGGCTTTTTTGGTGGACGGCAAAGGAAAACACATCGCCGCCTCCGGCTGCAACAAGGATAATCTTCCTATTCCCATCAAACTTAAGCTCCATGTTGTCGATTTTAGAAATGACCCTGAAGTTATCGCCGGCTACCTCCAGCCTGAACAGCTGATCCTCTTTAGCGTCCAATGCTTGCTGAATAACTTTTTCATTTATTCCGTTGGCAGTAATCGCCTTACCGCTCTGGCTAAATTTCAGGTGGTACCACGTGGTATCTCCCGCCGTGCTCAGCGCAGGTATGCCTTCGAACAAGTCGCTGTAGGAGGTTATTGCGTTAAAGCGATTTCCGGCGTCATTGCCGTTGCCATAAGCGCCAATTTCGTCGCCGGTATGGTTAATAAACTGCGACTTCTCAGTGCAATAAAGCTGAAACCCAGCATTACCGCTGAACTCTTTGAAAATGAAAGTGCTGCCTCCGTCGGCAGCAACCGTACCAAAACGGTTGTCAGTACTCTCAAGATTGTCATGATACTTGAGCTCGCGGCCTGATTTCGATACTATTTTGAAACCAGGGCTGTTGTCGTGGGTAGTGTTCGTGGGCACAAATTTCCAACTTGTTGCATCCTCGTCGATGTAGGATACGAACACGGCTTTCTTATCAACTCCGTTGTCTTTCAGCACCCTTGTGGCTCTGTACGAGTAGAGCTTGTAGTAGTGGTCTGTGCCGTCGCTCAGCTGGGGAAATGTCGCGGCGCGCAACGCTATCGGCATTGCAGCCGCCAATCCTAAAAATAAAATTAATCGTCTCATAGCGTTAGAAAATTTAAAGTGTGAATAATTGAGAGAAATTTTGAATTTTGAATTCTGAATTTTGAATTTTGAATTCCTGAAATCTGAAACCTGAAATCTGAACTTTGAACTTTGAAACCTGAAATCTTGAAACTTTGAAATCTGAAATCTTGAACGGGGTGCATTTCAAATTGTCGCTTTTGCTCATTCCGTAGGAATGAATCGCTCGGTAGAAAGCACGAATGTCGCCTCCTCTTTGGCATCCCGTAGGGATGCATCCCTACGGGATGCCGGCAACCACCGGAACGTTGCCTTTTCTACCGAGCGATTCATTCCTACGGAATGAGCAAAAGCGACAATTTGAATTTGCCATCTGAAACTTGAAATCTGAAATTTTGAAATCTGAAATCTGCGAAACCTAATTTTAACCTAATTTTTCTGACAAAACAACCTCAGTAGCAGCAGGTTGATGTATGTGTAACAATACCTCATTACCTCATTTTTCCGCTTGTGGAGCGGTAGCAGCGTCGTGAGGCAAAATGAGGTAATGAGGTTACATTACATTTGCTCAACACGTTGCGGCTACTGAGGTTGTTTTGTTAGATAAATTAGGTAAAAAATAAGGTTGCGCCCCGCTTGCCATCTTCTACCAACATTCCTGCGCCCCGCAATCCGGAACGGATGCCGCCGCCATCGCCACCTGCCCGCCGTATGCTAAAGCATACGGTTAATAGAGTGCCGTCCCTGCGGGACTGCCCGGACAAGCGAGCATCCGAATGACGTTCCGCCTGCGGACGAGGCGGTGGCGGCTTATCGCTCTGAAAGAGCGACATCCTTAGCACAGGGCAACGCCCTGTGTAGGGGGGAACGCACCCCTCGCCGTTAAGCCCCAACGGGGCGTAATATATTTCATGCCATTTGATTTCGCCCTTTCAGGGCTTAATAAATATGGCGGCTTCCGGTTCGTAGGGCGTTGCCCTACGCTATTGATGTCGCCCTTTCAGGGCTTAACTTGGCGACATTGACCTCAACCCCAACCGGCAGACGATCTCCTTTTCACACAGCCTCTTTTAGCATACGGTTAGGCGATCATCCGCGTGCCTCAGCCAACCCCGCAGGGGTGACACTTTATTAACCGTATGCTTTAGCATACGGTTAGGCTGCATACAAAAAGCGTGTAAACTTTTTTGATATTGGTTTACACGCTTTTATTTAATTGTCTAACTTTCTTGAAAAGCTACGAAAAAATTATCCGTAAAGATTTGAAATAGCATACATTGGGTAAATGTCAATATCGGGCAGCTGCCCAAAATTTTCGAGCGAAGTGCGCACGCCGCGCTGAATTTTCTTTTCTTTCATAAACAGCCGCAAGCTTTGCATTGCGCCCTGCGTGCCTGCTTTTACCTCTATCGGAATGATTTTCTCGCTTTTTTGAAGCAAAAAATCAACCTGCGCATCTCCTTTACTTTTGCCTCGCTGCCAGTAGTATAGCGAGCTTGGATTGTAGCAGGACGAATTTTTTAGCAGCTCCAACCCGACAAAAATTTCAGCAACAGCGCCGCGGTTGGCTGCTTTAAAATCGTTTGTAGCGAAAATCTGCGACATGTCAAGCCCCAAAACTTGCTGTAAAATGCCCGTATCGAGCAAAAACATTCGCTGAAATTTGTGATTTGCCTCTGCGCCAAGCGGAATACCGTTTGCTGCCGTATGCGTAACCGGTATAACCAAGCCCGCCATTACAAGCATTTCTAAGGTGTGTTTAACCTGCACGTTTTTAACCTGCGCGTTGCTTGCCTGCACCGCTGCTTTTTCGTACACAAATTTTCCTTCCGCCTGATTTGCCACCGACTCAAAAACTTCGTTCAATCGCGTGAGCGGAACCCGCTTACGGTACTTGGCAAAATCATTTTTCAGCGCCACCATCAAGCTGCTCAAAACCGTCTGTGTTTGCAGCAAGTCGTTAGTTCTGACGTATGTAGATACTGCTTCAGGCATTCCGCCGACAACCAAAAATGTTTTTAAGTGATTTATAATCAAATCATTCAGTACATCGTCGATCGGCGCTGCGGGGCATGCCTTGCGGTATGCTTCAACCTGCATGGTATTCCCGAGCGCAAGCATAAATTCCTCAAACGAAAACGGATACATAAACATTGACGTAATGCGCCCAACGCCAAAAGAAGGAATTTCTTCGAGCGCAAATTCGAGCAGCGAACCGGCTGCAACAACGTGCAATTCGGGATATTTTTCTTTGAAATATCGCAGCTTTGAAATTCCAGGAATACATGCCTGAATTTCGTCGAGGAAAAGTAGCGTTTCGCCGGCCACAATCGGTTGCTGCAAAGCATATGAGAGCTGTTCGCAGATCTTTTGCGGCGAAAGCGAGCGTTCAAAGTAAATATGCAGGTCTTTGCGGTCGGCTAAATCTACCTCAACATAATTTTTAAACGACTTGCCAAGCTGCCTGACTGCCTCAGTTTTGCCTACCTGACGCGCTCCGCGAAGTAAAAGAACTTTACGGTTCCACGCCTTTGCCCACGCTGCTAATTCGGTGTCAATTTTTCGCGAAAAATAGTTTTTTTCTGTCATGATTATCTTTTTTTTTGACTGATTGAAAATCAGGTATAAAGGTAATACTTTTTTTTGAAACAGAAAAAACTGTACCCAAAAATCAGGATAAAATGCAATTTTCTGTACCCAAAAATCAGGATAATTCATGAAAAACTGTACCCAAATCTTTTTTCGTGTAAACCAAAATATGTCAAAGAACGCTGTTTGAAATTTTGAATTCTGAATTTTGAATTTTGAATTGGCTTGCGCCGTCAGGAATTCAAAATTCAAAATTCAAAATTCAAAATTCAGAATTCAAAATTCTTAATTTTGAATTTCTGCGCAACCTCATTTCAACCTAATTTTTCTAACAAAACAACCTCAGTAGCAGCAGATTAATACATGTATAGCATTACCTCATTACCTCATTTTTTCGCTTGGGTAGCAGCGTCGTGAAGCAAAATGAGGTAATGAGTCCCCCATTAAACAGCGTTAAATGCCAAATTGCAAACAACTGATAAATAATCGTTTACGATTTAGTTGTATGAAAGGTTACATTACATTTGCTCAACACGTTGCGGCTACTGAGGTTGTTTTGTTAGAGAAATTAGGTAAAAATGAGGTTACGCCTCGCTTGCCATCTTCTTTTTCTTCCAAAAACCAGCCAACCCCGCAGGGGTGACACTTTATTAACCGTATGCTTTAGCATACGGTTTTTAGCATACGGTTAGGCGATCATTCGCATGTCTCAGCCAACCCCGCAGGGGTGACACATTATCAGCCCGCCGTATGCCTGCCCACCGTATGCCTGCCTGCCGTATGCTAAAGCATACGGTTAATAGAGTGTCGTCCCTGCGGGACTGCCCGAAAGGGACATCCGCCTGCCCGCGTAAAGCTACGCCGTGCGAGGTATAACGCCTCCGGCGTTGGGAGCAGGCGACCTCCCTTTTCGCACAGCCTCTACGGGACGAGGATGTGGGCGGGGTGGCGTTATTTTCTACCAACATGTCGTCCCTACGGGACTTTGAAATTTTGAATTTTGAATTCCTGACGGCGCAAGCCAATTCAAAATTCAAAATTCAAAATTCAAAATTTCCCGAAATTCAAAATTCAGAATTCAAAATTCTTAATCGCACTTTCCTCCTCTTATCGCGCCCGGGGTTACCCTTGCGGCGCCTTCTACCCGCAGCTGCTCAAGCGCGGCAAAATCTATATCCGGCTCGATGCCGGTAGGCTCCCTTGTGAATTTGGTGCCGGGCTTGGCGTTGTCGCTAAAGAAGCCGCCGTTTTGGAGGAAAAACTTGCCGTTCTCCACGCCGCCCTTGTAGTCGAGGCGGTGTCCGGCGCTGCCCGAGCCGTCGGTGGAGAATCCTCCCTCGGTGACCTCTATCCACCGAGCGTTTTCGCCGGCGGTGCGCGCCCACTGGTTGCCGAAGCTAACTTTTCGCGTGAGGGTTCCCAGCCCGCCAAAGTCCTCTAAGAACGAGTAGGCGTCGTGGTACGATGTCCATCCGTTGGAGGGATAGGGGCGGCGAAGGTGCGCTATCAGCTTCCACTTGCTGTCGACAGGGTCGTAGATGTAGGCCACGTGGTCGGTGGCAACGTACGTAAGCGTAGGGTCAAACGTTGCTGCGGGGCAAATGCGGACGAGGAACTTGTAGGTTGCGCCCGTCCTCCAGCCCGCGAGCCCGCTGTAAAACGTTTGCGTTCCCGAGCCTTCGCCGCCAAACATTTGGTAGCAAACGCCGTCGCCTATGGCCAAGCAGGGCACCCTCCTGTCGTCGGGTACGTCTGCGGGGTTGTCCGTGTTGTAAGGCGCCCACACCGAGAACAGCACCCTCACCTTCGGGTTATCGTTGGTGGCCGTGGGTTGCGGCTGAATGCCGGAGTACCCCTCCTTGAAGCCGTTCACCATGAAGTAGGTTGCGGGCTGGTCCATGCCGTCGGGGACGGTCACCTCGTTGTAGAACCACTCCACGGTTTCGTTGCTCGGGAGCGTGTAGCCCATGTGCACCGATGGGGCGTTGGTGCGGTTGCTGGGCGAGTAGGCTAAACTTTGCGCGGCGTCGCCGTCGGCCACCAGCGCCGAGAGGACGGCAAATACCTCCCCCACGCGCTTTTCGCCCTTGAGGTCAACGCGCAGGTAGCCCTCCGGGCAGCCGTCTATCCGGCAGATGAACACCGTGGTGTCCTTTGTTGGCGTTGGCGACTTGGGTAGCGCAATTGAGTATGCCGCGCCGGCGAAGGCCTCCCCCACGGACGGCGCTGTCCCCACCGTGGCCGTTATCAGGCTGTTTTCGGCCGATTCGCGGCTGCCTTTGGGGTTGGTGTAGCGCAGGTACAGCCGCAGGTCGCCGCCCTCGTTTACCCTAAAGTAAACGGTGTACACCGTATTGGGGTCCAGCCACGTAATGGTGTGGCTATCCCTGTCTATGGTGCTTGTTCCGCTCGTCACCCACGTGTTGCCCCTTAGCGGTATGGCCTTTGCCTTGGCGCTCGCGGCAGGGGCAGGCTCAACCTTTGCCGCATCATCCTTGCTGCAGGCTGCAAAGGTTACCGCTATGGCGCTCGCGAGCGCAAGCACGGAGAGGAAAATGATACCCAATTTGTTTTTGCATATTTTCATATTTTGTTGGTTTTTAATTGATTAAAAAATAATAATGTTGACCGAATGAAAGTCAATAAGGTCAATAAGGTCAATAAGGTTGAATGTGCGCGTTGCCATGTTTTTCTATTAAGGTTGCCCTATTAAAAACAAATAAGGTTTTTTACACACATATTTCCCAAAACCTTATTTCCACAAGGCTACCTTAGTAGAGGAGAAATAAGGTTTTTTAATCTCCCAAAACCTTATTTTCATCAGGCTACCTTAGTAGCACCATCATACACATCCCCCCACCCTTTCAAAAACCTTATTGACCTTATTTTTGCTCAACGGTTTTGCTGGTTGTTGCCTGCGCCTGCGTGGAGACGGGGACGGAGACGGGGCGCGCCCCGTCTCTACGGCAGGCGGCGTCATATTCTTTAGGTGCCGAAAAATCTTATTTCGGAGCAGCTGCTGTTCTGCTGCTTCTTGACGACAATCTTCACGCAGTCCACGTTGCGGTAGTCGGCGGGCAAAACGATTTTCGAGAGCTCGCCTTTCCCTCCGCAGTTGTAGTCCTCCAATACTCTATCGAAGTTGTCGCCGCCGTAGCTCACATAAACGTCGATGTTCCACCAGTTGCCGTTGCCGCCGCTCGGGTAGTTCCTCGGATAGTAGATGATGTACGAGAGCGTGGGCTTACCTTTGAGGTAAAAGTACAGGCTGTGCGGCGCCGTTTTTGGCCCGTATCCGGTCGAATGATCATCACCATAGTTCGAGTGCCAGTGCGTAGTGTAGTCGTCGTCGAACATAGCGTCAAACGGCCCCTCTGCGCCGGTCTCGCTAAACCAGCTGTCGGCGGAAGATTTGCTCAAATCTACCTCCAGCTGCCTGCCTTCGTCCGTCAGCTCCCGGGCCTGGTTAATCTTTACCTCCCTCGTAATGCCGCTGCCGCTCACGGTGAAGGTGGCTTCCCTGTATGCCCCCGTATTCTTGGGGACTGCAATGGAGATGTAGCCTCCGGTAATGCTATAGGTGCACCAGTCCGGTACGCCGCTCACGATGGGGTTTGCGTCGCTGCTCAACACGCTAATAATTTCCGAGCCGCCGTTTGTGTCGAACTCGTGGCGGTACTTGCTCAGCTCCAAGTAGCTGGTGGAAGCGGCATCGGGTGAGGCTGTTCCGTAAAATTCCATTTCGGCGCACGAGGCGAAGCCTGCCTTGCTGGTTGTGCAGTCAACCACTATCCTCACGGCGGTAACGTTGGCAACGGGCGCGTCCAGCTCAATGTAAACGGGGAACGGGTATGTTTTGATAATACCGTAGTTGCCGCACCTGTAGTGTTGCTTCTGCTGATCCCAGGTCATGCTGCCGGAATTCACATCGCTGGTAGAGGTGTACACATCTATGTAGCCAAACGTTCCGTTGCCCTTTTCCTGAAGGAGGCTTTGGCGGTGGTAGTAGGCAATCATAGCTAAGTTCATGACTTGCGAGGGGTGCAGGTAGTAAGTCAGCGTGACGGTGTTGTAGGGCGTTATCGTATCTTGGCCATAGTTGGAGTGGTAGATAAGGCCCTGGTCGGCAACCCTCACACCGTCGAAGGTGAACTCTATCCCTTCGCCCTCGTGCGTGCTGCTGGCGGTAGCGCTGTCCACCTGATACGTTATGGCTACCTCCTTACCCAGCTGGCTAAAGGTCAGCTCCTCGTACTGTCCCCCCTGTATGTACACCGACACCTTGGTGCTGCGCGGAACAAACCCAGTGTAGGGGTCGGCCTTTACCGTCAGGGTATTTCCCGACAGCGTGACGTGGCACCAGTCGGCGGTTCCCTCTGTGTCCAACCCTATCTGCGCGTTAGAGAGCAGCTCGATTGTTTTTGTTTCGCCGTCGGGGAGTAAGGTATAGGCGGTAACTTCTCCCACGTACAGGGATGGCGCCCCCGACGGCTCGTCTTTCTCACAGGCAGATATGGCTACGGTGGCCATGCACAGGCTTAGAAGCCTTTTTGTAAAAAACATTTTTCTTTTCATTACATTCAAAAAACTAAAAATTAAAAACTAAAAACTAAAAATTAAAGACAGCGCAAATCAAGGGTTGAAGAATGCTGTTTGCCTCGTTGTTGAGACCTCACCCCCCGGCCCCTCTCCAAAGGAGGCTTTGTGAAAAAGGTGGTCGTCTGCAAATAGCTCTGAAAGAGCTACATCATTAGCACAGGGCAACGCCCTGTGTGGGGAAACGCACCCCTCGCCGTTAAGCCCCAACGGGGCGTAATATATTTCATGCCATTTGATTACGCCCTTTCAGGGCTTAACGACATGTGGTGACCTCCTATTCGTAGGGCGTTGCCCTACGCTATTGATGTCGGGCTTTCAGCCCTTGTCAACATTGACCTCAGCAAACCTCGACTTTTCACACAGCCTCCTTCGGAGAGTAGAGTCGGTACACGAAAGCTGCTGCTGCTGGGGCTTCGCTCCCCTCTCCTTCGGAGAGGGGCTGGGGGTGAGGTCTCTTAAAATCGGACTTCAGCCTTTTTTCTACCGTTGATTAGCATAAATAAAAAAATTGTTGAGTATTATTCGGTTGATTAAGTTAGGTTTTTAGTGTACTGTTTTTAGGGATAAAAAATAAATAATATATAAATGTTCCATGTCATCTTTGCATCCCAGCGGGATGCGTCGCTCGGTAGAAAACACGAATGGCATCCCTCTTTGGCATCCCGTAGGGATGC
>JAISAC010000066.1 GCA_031266935.1 Prevotellaceae bacterium | reverse complement strand
GCGCTTGAAGGTTAGATCGTTCTTGGGGTCAAGGTAGTGTGCCATGTTGCGGTGTTGTTTTTTTTTGTGATGCGGCAAAGTTACGCTATTTTGGGGAAATTCAAAAATTTCGGTGGTGCTTAGGGTGTAATTCAAATTCCCGGGTTTTTCCTACTTAGAAAAAATACAACTATTTTTTGTAAATTTGCCACATAAATATAAGCTGACTAACGCATGAAAAGATTTTTTCTTACTCTACTGCTCATAGCAGGCGGACAAGCGCTCGCGGGAAATGGGCACGATTGCCTGCTGACGCAGCTGGACGAAGCCATAAAGAACAAGGTCGACTACGACCGGCAAAAGGAGCAAAGGTTGCTGGAGGCAAAGCGCCTGCTAAACATGCGCAGCGCCCTGCCGATACAGATATACGATTTTAGCTGCGAAATAGCGCACCAATACAGCAAATATATTATTGACAGCGCTATCTGCTACATGAAGCAGGGTCGCGCCGTTGCCGTCGCCATGCGGCGCGCTGACCTGACTGCCGAATCCGACTTGCACCTGTCGCGCCTGTACACCGCTGCTGGCATGTACATCGAGGCAAAGAATATTTTGCTGTCCATCAACAGGCAGCAGCTCCCCAAAAGCCTGCTGCCGCTCTACTTCGAAGTTAACAGCGTCTTCTACGGCTACTATTCGCAGAGCAACACTCAGGCTATCAACGTCCGCTTGAACCATGCCTACCAGGACTCGCTGCTGGCCATGCTGGACACAGCCTCCCTGAAGTACAAGCTTTACGTCGCCGAAAGGCTGGTTTACGGCCAAACGAAGGCGGCAGAGCCTCACCTGCTGGCAATTTTGCGGCAGGTAGAGGAAGGCAGCGCCGACCACGCGCTGGCGGCCTACCTGCTGGGCGTAGCGTACGGACGGCTGCAAAAAACCGAGCTGCAACGAAAATACCTTGCCACGGCGGCTATTATTGACATCCGGAACGCCGTCAAAGACCATGCCGCCCTGCAAAGCCTCGCGCTGAGCTTCTACGAGTCGGGCGATGTAGGCAGAGCCTACGCCTATATAAAATCGGTGATGGACGACATTACCTTTGGGCAGGTGCGCTTCCGCGTGGTAGAGCTGGCCAGCATCTACTCCATCGTCAACACTTCCTACCTGACAAAAGAAATGCGGCAAAAGCTGGTGCTGAAGCGCTACCTTTTGGCTATCAGCTCGCTGCTGCTTGCCTTGATGGTAGCGAGCCTTTACGGGTACAGGCAGATGAAGCGGGTTTCCGGAATAAAAAAGGAGCTCTACGAAGCGAACCTGAAGCTGGCCGATCTGAACAAAAACGCCGAGCGCGCCAACAGCGAGCTGCAAAAGGTGAACGCGCAGCTCTCCGAAGCCAACCGCATTAAGGAAGAATACATTGCCCACTTCTTCGACATGTGCTCCGTTTACATAGACAAGCTGGAGGGCTACCGGAAGAACCTGTACAAAAAGGTGTCGAACAACCAGCACGAGGAGGTGGTTGAAACGCTGAAGTCAACTACGCTCGTTGACGAGGAGCGAAAAAAGCTCTACGAAACTTTCGACATCATTTTTTTGAACCTCTACCCGTCCTTTGTGGAGGAGTTTAACGCGCTGCTTGGCAGCGAAGAAAAGATGGTTTTGAAGCAGGGGGAGCGCCTGAATACCGAGCTGCGTATTTTTGCCCTAATCCGCCTGGGCATCACCGACAGCATGAAAATTGCCGCTTTTTTGCGCTACTCGGTGAGCACCATCTACAACTACCGCACGCGGGCGCGGAACAGGCTTACCGCTCCGCGCCACGAATTTGAGGAGATGGTGATGAAAATAGGCAGCATCCGCGAGAAAATATAGCCTACACTCCTTTCCCCATGCGTAGCGCTTCAAATCCGCTGAAAAGGATGACTACAGAATGGCTTTATTGCAGCGGTGAGGGGTGCTTTCGGTCGTTCCGTTAGGGCAATGGATAGCCGGCTATGTTCACCTGCAGTAGCGGTACAGATACCTTCCTGCGTCCAGATTTCCGTAATGTTCGGATTGCTCAAATGCCCTGCAGGCCTCGGCTGTGCGCCCCAGCCTGCGGAGCAGGTGCGCGTACTGTAGCCACGTTTGGTGGTCGGCGGGATTTTTTGCGAGGTAGATTTGATAGTCGGCGGCGGCAAGCCGGAGAGCTTCCGTTTGCTCGTACATCCGGGCGCGCGCGGCGTAATATTTGCCCTCCTCTGGGTTGGCGGCAAGGCATCCGTTGATGAGCAGCAGGGCTTGGCCGAAATTCTTTTGCCCCCGATGCGCCAGCGCCAGCATGTACTGCGCCTCCGTGTCCTGCGCGTTGGCCGACAGGTGGCACGACAGGAACGCCGCCGCCTCCCTGTACTTTTCGGCGCCGAGCGCGTACTCTCCGCAGCGCTTGCAGTGGGCGCTCTCGCCGGGGTTGAGCCGGTGCAGGCGGGCGCAGTCGCGGTACGCTTTTTTCCGCTGCCCCAGCGTTCCGTACAGCCGTGCGCGGCGGTAGAGGTACTGCCGGTTGTCGGGCTCATCCTTGAGCAAGCCGCTGTAAATGGCAAGAGCATTTTCGTAAGAGCCGAGGCAGGTGAAGGCTTCGGCTTTGAGCCGGCGGTGAATCCGGCTGAGCGTGTCTGCGCGGCGCTCCTCGTCCAGGAGCATGTTCAGCGCATCCTGGCAGCGGTCGTACTTGAGCGCCTGCAGCGCCTCAACGGCGATATCGTCGTCCGCAGGATCGTCGGCGGGCTGCGCGATGCCCGCCGCGGGCGCAAGCGCTACGGCTATCAGCAGGAGGAAGAGGTTACAGGGCATAGTAGGCTTCCTGATTGAGCTCGCTTATCAGGTTTTGCACAACGCCGATTTCCAAGTAGGTGGTAGCGCCTTTGGAGTGGCAGTTGCCCGCCATGACAGCCACCATGTCGCTGCTGTTGATGCAGCCCTGGTCGCGCAGGAAGCGCATGGCGTAGCGCAAAAACTCATCGTTGTTTTTGATTGGCGTTGCAGGGTAGCAGTACACGCCGTACGAGAGCGACAGCTCCCGCGTGAGGGAGTCGCGGTAGCAGAGCGCAAACACGGGAATTTTTCCGCGAAACGCGGCTAAGTAGCGCGGCACGTGGCCGGAGTAGGTGTCGGTTACGAGGGCGCGGATGGGCAGCTCGCGGCTTGCCTGCACGGCAGACTTGGAGAGCACAATGGCCACCTTGTCCTGTATGCCCACGTTGGGCTGGCGCTCGTAGGGCTGCAAGTCTTTTTCTACCGCAATGGCAATTTTGCTCATGGCGCGCACCGCCTCCACGGGGTAGGCTCCGCCGGCCGTTTCGCCGCTCAGCATAATGGCGTCGGTGCGCTGGTAGATGGCGTTGGCCACGTCGGTTATTTCGGCGCGGGTAGGGCGGGGGTGCTCTATCATGCTGTGCAGCATTTGCGTGGCAATAATCACGGGCTTTCCACATGCCTGACATTTTTCGATGAGCATTTTTTGGATTCCCGGAATTTCCTCAAACTCTACCTCTACGCCCAAGTCTCCGCGCGCCACCATAATGCCGTAGGAGCAATTCAGAATTTCGTCAATATTCTCTACTCCCTGCCGGTTTTCGATTTTTGCAATGATTTTAATGCGGCTTTTGCGCTCGTTCAGCAGCTTTTGCACCGCCAGCACATCATCCTTTGTGCGGACAAAAGAGTGGGCAATGAAGTCGATGTTGTTGTCCACCGCCCAGGTAATGTACTCCACGTCGCGGCTGCTCAGCGAGGGCAGGTGTATTGCAGCGCCGGGTACGTTGACAGTTTTGCGCCCCTTGATCGTACCGCTGTTTTGGGCTTCGCAGAGCAGGAAATCCGGTTTTTTGTCCACCACCTTCAGCTGCAAGTCGCCGTCGTCGATGAGCACGGAGGTGCCAAGCGGCACGTCGCCCACAAATCCGGCGTAGCTTACGTACAGCGCTTCGCGGTGCGACAAGGCGTTGGGGTCGCCCATCATTTTGACGGTATCGCCCGTGGCGACTTTAAATCCGGCTTCGCCTGCCATTGCGGTTGTGCGGATTTCGGGGCCTTTAGTATCAACCAAAAGGCCGATTTTTGTGGATACCTTGCGCACATTCTCTACAATTTTCATCGAGCTTGAGGGCGTTTGGTGCGCGGTGTTGATGCGCACAACGTTCATGCCCGTTTCGTAGAGATTTTGCAAAAATTCCACATCGCACTTGTGGTCGGATATAGTGGCAACAATTTTAGTCTTTTTTTGTAGCGCTAACTTCATCGAAATATTTTATTCCTCCGGCAAATCAGCAGCTGAGGATTTAAGCCCCGTCAGCGGCCATTGCCGGATGTTATTATTTGCTTGTGATACGAATTAAAGAGCGGCTGGGGAGCTATCCCCATACCTTTAACTTACAAAAATAGCAAAAAAAGCTGTACTTTCGCGCGATCAAGTAACAATTGCCGCTCTAAACCTTGTATATACGCAAAAAAGAGCTACTTTTGCAGTAGCGAATTTTGTAAGCAACCCGAGTTACTTCACTACAAATTATTATTGCTATTATGATGATTATAGCCAA
>JAISAC010000085.1 GCA_031266935.1 Prevotellaceae bacterium | reverse complement strand
TCGGTTCCCGTTTTCGACGGCTTCGGTAAGCGCAGCCAGGTCAGGCAAAAGCGGATGCAGCTACAGCGGCTGCATACCGACATTCAGGAAGCAAGTCAGAATCTCGACATGAATTACCGGAATGCGCAGCAGCAACTTGGCATTTCCCGGGAATCCGTATCGGCACAAAACGAAAACCTGCAATTAGCGGAAAAGATTTACAGTCAAACCCTCCTGCTTTATCAGGAAGGGCTGGCAGGCATGACCGATTTGCTCGAAACCGAAACCTCCCTGCGCGAAGCCAAAACGGCATACGCCGCAGAACTGGTGCGCTGTAAAAAGGCGGAAATTGATTTGCTGAAAGCGGGCGGAGGGCTGGAGGAATTAATGATGAAAAAGTAGAGACGAACGGCATGGAAATAACCCGGTCGAACCGCAGCCCGGACCTCCCAACAGGCGACGAAGCGCATACGGAGCAGTTCTTATATTTATGTGCTCAAATAACCTTTTGCTGCCATGTATCCCATTATACCCATAAGCATTACCAGTAACATTATGATTATTGACAGTATTGTTATTATTTTTTTATGCCCATATTGTATTGAGACTTTTAGTATTCCAATAAATAGTAATACATAAATTATTGCTTCCGGATACCCCCAAATCTGATACTTATAAGGTACTTTGGTAAAAATGTATCCATCAAATGAACCCAGCGTCGGCCCAATGGTTGACAATAACGAAAAACCAATAATTATTAGCCCCAATTTTAGTAACCCATATTTTTCTTCAAAAAATGCTTTCCGTAAAGGTAACATTACCAAAGCAATTATTATTCCACGGAATATTTGCAAGGGAACTCCTAATGCCACAACAGGATCATCTAATGACCGCATAAGAGCTGAAATTATTTCTGTTGCGAATAATTCCCTGTAATTTACCCCAACAAGAGCGAATAATCCTGCCAGAAAATAGGCTATCGTATGGGCATATACCGTTTGCCAGAAATACTTTACCACATTGAATTTCTTTCCCGCGTTTTTGTGTCCGTTCCTTATGCTTTTATTTTCCATGAAATTATGGTTACCATTTTTTGCCCCAAAGGTAACAAAAAATGTCGATTACAGTGGGACGCCATCAAATTTTGCGGTATTCGTTTAAATTATTACCTTTGCAAGCATTAAAATAAAGCGCTATACGGCAGCTACATTGTAAATGTACAAAAGAAATATCGTTCGAGAGACAAAAAATAGCATTAAAAAGTAAAAATGGCAAAAGAAGTTACCAATATATCAGACAACTACGCACAGTGGTATAACGACTTGGTGGTTAAGGCAGGGTTGGCGGAAAATTCGGCAGTGCGGGGCTGCATGGTTATCAAGCCATACGGGTACGCCATTTGGGAAAAAATTCAGGCGGCGCTCGATAAAATGTTTAAGGACACGGGGCACGTGAACGCCTACTTCCCGCTGTTCATTCCCAAATCGTTCCTGAGCAGGGAGGCAGAGCACGTGGAGGGCTTTGCCAAGGAGTGCGCCGTAGTTACGCACCACCGCCTGATGAGCTCGCCCGACGGCAAGGGCGTGGTGGTTGACCCCCAAGCCAAGCTCGAGGAGGAGCTCATTGTGCGCCCTACCTCCGAAACTATCATTTGGAGTACCTACAAGAATTGGATACAGTCGTACCGCGACCTGCCTATCCTGGTCAACCAGTGGGCAAACGTGGTGCGCTGGGAGATGCGTACGCGCCTCTTCCTGCGCACGGCGGAATTTTTGTGGCAGGAGGGGCACACGGCGCACGCCACGCGCGAGGAGGCGATTGAGGAAACCGAAAAAATGATAGGCGTGTACGCCGATTTTGCCGAAAACTTTTTGGCGCTGCCCGTGCTGGTGGGCAAAAAAACGGCCAGCGAGCGCTTTGCCGGCGCCGAGGATACCTACTGCATAGAAGCCCTGATGCAGGACGGGAAAGCGCTGCAGGCGGGCACCTCGCACTTTTTGGGACAAAATTTTGCCAAGGCGTTCGATGTGCAGTACGTTAGCAAGGAGGGCAAGCAGGAGTACGTGTGGGCAACCTCGTGGGGCGTTTCTACCCGCCTGATGGGGGCGCTCATCATGGCGCACAGCGACAACAGCGGGCTGGTGCTGCCGCCCAAGCTGGCGCCGCTGCAGGTGGTCATCGTTCCCATCTACAAGGGCGCCGAAGAGCTGACGGCAATTTCCGTCAGGGCAAACGAAATTAAGCGGCAGCTTGAGGCGCTCGGCATCACGGCAAAGTATGACGACAGAGATAACGTCCGCTCCGGCTTTAAGTTTGCCGAGTACGAGCTCAAAGGGGTGCCGGTGCGCCTTGCCATTGGGCCGCGCGACATGCAAAACGGCACCGTGGAGGTGGCGCGCCGCGATACGCTGCAAAAGCAGCTGCTGCCGCAGGAAAATATTGCCTCCTGCGTGGCCTCGCTGCTAAACGAAATACAGGAAAATATTTTTGTAAAGGCAAAAACATTCCGCGCCGAAAATACTTTTGAGGTAAACACCTACGACGAGTTCAAGCAGCAGATAGAGAAGGGCGGGTTTGTTGTGGCGCACTGGGATGGCACACCCGAAACCGAAGAAAAGATAAAGGAAGAAACAAAAGCCACCATTCGCTGTATTCCGCGCGACGGCAAGCAGGAGGCCGGCCGCTGCATAGTTACCGGAAAACCGTCGGCGCAGCGCGTGGTATTTGCAAGGTCGTACTGAGAAAAGAACAAAAGAACAAAAAGAAGAAAAGAAGATGTTACCGTGCATACTTTGAAATTTTGTGTCTTCAATTCCTAATCTTTGAATTTATGAATCCTTTGAATTTTTTGAATTTGAAATCTAACGTAATCTTTGCCGTATGCTGCTTGCTCATGCTGGCGCAGTGCGCCACATTTCGCGCAAGCGAAATGCAAAGCTGGAAGGCGTCCCGCGATAGCTGGAACAGCTCGTACAGCGGCGCCGTCAGGCAAAGCGAAAGCGACGAGGCCGTGCAGCGCAAAGGGCAGCAGCCTGCAGCCGCTGCAAAAAAACCGTCGAAGCAGCGGCAGCAACCTTCAAAAGGCGCAAAGCAATCCGATAAACCTTCACCATCTTCTTCTTCCGCTGCGCAGGGGCAACATGCTGAGGCGCTGCTGGGGGAAATAATTACCGAAGAAATGTGGGATGAACTTTTTCCTAACCGCCTGCGGCGCGGAGCAGATGGCGAAAGCGATTTTTACTCCTTTACGGCATTCGCAGAGGCGGCAAAGCGCTTCCCGAATTTCTTGCACGAAGGCAGCGAAGTCCAGCGCCGCAGGGAGCTGGCAGCATTTTTGGCGCACCTCTCGCAGGAGACGGGCGGGTTTCGCTACTTAGAGCAAATTACCGTTACGCGCAGCTACTCGGTGGCCAACAAAGAGTACCCGCCGGTAGAGGGCAAGGACTACCACGGCCGCGGCCCCATGCAGCTTAGCTACAACTACAACTACGGTCAGTTCAGCAGCGCCTACTTTGGCGACAAGAACGTGCTGCTCAACAACCCGGAGCTGCTGGCTACCGATAGCGTAGCCTCCTTTGGCTCGGCCATTTGGTTTTGGATGACCGCGCAGCCGCCCAAGCCTTCGTGCCACGATGTGATGGCCGGCAGCTGGCAACCGGGCAGCATGGACGCTGACGCTAACCGAGTCCCTGGATTTGGGCTTACGCTCAACATCATCAACGCTTCACAGTGCGGCAAAGCGTCGGAGCATGCGCAAAGGCGCTACGATATTTACGATAGATACTGCAAATATTTTGGCGCTACCAAGGGCGATGGCTGCGATTGCATTAACCAGCTGCCCTACGGCAAAAAATCATTTTAATCTCTTTTCGACAAATGTATCTTATGTCCAACTTAAATTCAACTACACATGGAAAATGACAGCGAGAGCGACCCTTTACGGGAGAATATTCTACAAACGCTAAAGGGAAAAGCGCTGGAGAAGCAGCGTGTTTACGACAATACTTTTGAGATTTTTCAGCTGGTGAAGGAGGTGCTACACGAGCTTGCCAGCGAAATGAATGAAGACCTGCAAGGCGTTGACAAGCGCGTGAAGCTGGAGTACCGCGACCGCGGCCAGTACGAGGCCGAAATCAGGGTTGCCAGCGATATCCTTGTGTTCAGCATGCACTCCAACGTTTTTCAGTTCGACCGCAGCCACATCGTCTGGAAAACATCATACGCCAAGCAGGACGCAATGAACGCCTACTGCGGCATGATAAACATATACAACTTTCTCACCGACTCGTTCCGCCTCAACCGCTTAGACGACCTTGGCTATCTAGTAGGCCGCATTTTCATAAACAGAGATTACCGCTACTTTGTGGAGGGCAAGCGGCAAATGAACTTCATCTGCCGTAACTTTGGGAGCGAAGTCATTGACAGGAACAGCGTACGCCAGATTGCAGAGATAGCCATACAGTATTCGCTGAATTTTGACCTGCTGGCGCCGCCCTACGACGCCGCAAAAATTGTGAGCGTTGGTCAGATTAACAACAAAATAGAGGATTCCAAAATACAAACCGGAAAGCGGTTAGGGTTTCAGTTCAACTCCGACGACGTGGTAAATAAAGCAGATCCCATATAGCTGCTGCTGCCGCTATGTTTGGGGCAGGCTTTACGGGACGGGAAATTGGCTTACGCCGTCAGAAATTCAAAATTCAAAATTCAAAATTTCAACGTGCAGGATTACGCAGCGCAAGAAGCAAAGGAGGCAAGAAGCCTCTACGAGCAAGGCCTCGAAAAGCGCAGGCAGGGCAACTTGAGCGGCGCGCGCAACGATTTTCGCAGGGCTGCCGAGCTGGATAAGAGCCTGCACGAAGCCCGCGTGGCCGTTGATATGCTTGATGACATCCTGCGGTTTGGCAACATGGCGCAGCACAACGTGTAAAGCGTCTAATGCTTTTTGGTTGATGCTTCCCACTCGCTATTTAAGTTTTTAGCGCGTATCCTTAAATATGCCGCCTGCTACTTTAAGTTCTCAGGTAATATTCTTAACTTTGCAGCCGAACAATAAAGGAAAACGATGAAAACTTTTACTTCAGGAGCAACCGTCAGCCAAGGCTCCTACAAGGCATTTATTCCTAACGCAATAAATCGCGATTGGGAAGTAAGCAGCATGGAGGTTATAAGCTTGCTGAGCCGTGCCTCCCGCTTGCTGGGGCAGCTGGACATGTACTCCGGCTACGTGAATATCGACTTGTACTTGAGCATGCACATTGCCAAAGAGGCAATGCAATCTTCGCGCATAGAGGGCACTCAAACCAACATGGAGGAGGTGTTCATGAAAAAGGAGGAAGTAGCAAAGGAAAAGCGCGATGATTGGGAGGAACTGCAAAATTACATCAAGGCCATGAGCGAGGCAACAGGCAGCTTGCAAGCTTTACCCTTTTCGAGCCGGCTTATTCGGCAAACGCACAAAATTCTCCTGCAGGGCGTAAGAGGCAAGCACAAGCAGCCGGGCGAGTTCCGTACTTCGCAAAATTGGATCGGCGGCGCCGCCATCAGCGATGCTCGCTTTGTTCCACCTCCGCATACCGCCGTGCCTGCGCTGATGTCGGATTTGGAAAAATTTGCCAACAATGAGAGCAACAGCTTGCCGGAATTGCTGAAAATAGCGCTAATTCACTACCAGTTTGAAACCATACACCCGTTTCTTGACGGCAACGGCAGAATCGGCAGGTTGCTTATTACGCTTTACCTTGTAAACAAGGGCCTGCTCAAGCAGCCAATCCTGTACCTATCCGATTTTTTTGAGCGCCACAGAGATTTGTACTACGATAACCTGACGCTGGCGCGTACAAAAAACGATATCAACCATTGGCTTAAATTCTTTTTAACCGGTATTATCCAAACAGCCGATAAAGGCATAAAAACGTTTGACGAGATATTGCAGCTGCAAAAAACGCTCGGTGAAAAAATTACCACCTTGGGTAGCCGCGCAGCAGATGCCAACAAAGTAGCCGACGAACTCTATACCAACCCCATTATAAATGCAGCAAGGGTGGAGCAAATTATCGGCAAATCAAACGTGAGCGCCTACAAGCTAATTGCCGATATGGAAAAAATCGGTATTTTGCGCAAATTTACAGGCGGGCAGCGCGGACGGCTGTATGCTTTCCACGAGTATTTAAGCCTGTTTTAGTGTTTAGGGATTAAATTTTTATAGCATGAAGCACAACTCGGACGAGGTTCTCCCTCGCCCGGCTTGTTTTGCTTTGCGGCTTAGTCCATTATCATCATGGCGTCGCCGTAGCTGCCAAAGCGGTACTTTTCCTTAATTGCCTTCTGGTAGGTTGACATGATGAGGTCGTAGCCTGCAAAGGACGAAGCCATCATGAGCATGGTTGAGTAGGGCAGGTGAAAGTTGGTGATAAGCCTGTTGGGGATAATCGGCTCGTAGGGCGGAAAAATAAATTTATTCGTCCATCCGCTACAGGTGCTGATGGTGTTGAGGGTGGTAACGTTGGCTTCGAGCGCGCGGTATGAGGTTACCCCCACGGCGCACACGTTCTTTCTGGCAAGCTTGGCGGCGTTTACTATCTTAGCAGCCTCTTCGGTTACCTCCAGCTGCTCCGAGTCCATTTTGTGCTTAGTCAAATCTTCCACGTCAATGTGGCGGAAGCTGCCCAACCCCAAGTGCAGCGTAATTTCGGCAAAGTTAACGCCCTTTATTTCGCAGCGCTTCATCAGCTCGCGGCTGAAGTGCAGCCCTGCAAAAGGCGCCGCCACAGCGCCCTCGTGCTTGGCAAAGATGGTTTGGTAGCGCTCGGCGTCTTCGGGCACTACCTCTCGGCGTACCCAGCGCGGGATAGGGGTTTCGCCCAGCTTGTAGAGCATTTTTTTGAACTTCTCGTGGTCGCCGTCAAAGAGAAAGCGGAGCGTTCGTCCGCGTGAGGTGGTGTTGTCAATGACCTCGGCCACCAAATCGTCGTTGCCAAAGTAGAGCTTGTTGCCGATGCGAATTTTGCGGGCAGGGTCAACCAGCACATCCCACAGGCGCTGCTCGCGGTTGAGCTCGCGCAGCAAAAATATCTCAATTTGCGCGCCCGTTTTTTCCTTGTTGCCGTAAAGCCTTGCGGGAAACACCTTGGTATTGTTGAGCACCATAACATCGCCATCGTTGAAGTAGCTCAAGACGTCCTTAAAAACTTTGTGCTCAAGCCTCCCTGTTTTTTTATGAAGCACCAGCAAACGGGATTCGTCGCGGTGTACGGCCGGATGTTTGGCAATCAGGTCTGGAGAGAGAGAAAATTTATATTGTGAAAGTTTCATTTATTCTTCAAAAAAATAGGGTAAAATAGGGTAAAAAAATAGAGTTTATTGTACTAATTATTAGATGAATGTTGGCCGAAAATGCAGCGCAACGCTATAAAATATCATGTGCTTATACGTGCGAAGTGAGGTATTGTTTCGCGGTTTGGTGTAATTATTGATTATTTTGCGTTTTTTAGCATATAAAGCGGGAGGCGGGAAGCCGGAGGAGCTGCTCAATGCTTATGCTGTCTTTGATAGAGAAGCCACCGGCGGCGGTGCGGCGCAGGCCACACAGGTACGCACCGCAACCCAAGGCCTGGCCAACATCGTGCGCAAAGGTTCGAATGTAAGTCCCTTTGCTGCACCGAACTAAAATTGATAGGTGCGGCAAGCTGAAATCCTGCACGTCAATGCTGTAAAAGTTAACCAAGCTGGGCTTAACGTCGGCAACAATACCCTGACGCGCAAGCGCGTAGGCGCGCTTTCCGCCCACCTGCTTTGCCGAGAACTGCGGCGGCATTTGCAGCTGCTCGCCCAGCATACTCCCGAGCTGCCGCTCTACCTGCTCCCGTGTAATGCTCCGGAAGCTGTATGTTTGGGTAACGTCAGCTTCCATATCGTAGGATGGCGTAACCGCTCCGAGGCAAATATGGGCAAGGTATTCCTTCTGTCCGGCCTGTAGCCGCTCTGCCTGCCGCGTAGCTTTTCCGAGGCAGATAATCAGCAGGCCTGTTGCCAGCGGGTCGAGCGTTCCGGCGTGGCCAATCTTAAACTTTTTTTCGCCCGTTTTGCGCTGTATTGCCCGCTGCACGTAGCGTATGGCGTCAAATGACGACCAGCCGTAGGGCTTGTCGAGAGGCAAAACAATGTCGTTTATCATACTTTGCTGCTACAAAAAATATACAATGAAGCGAAGGTACAAAAAAATTCCCGATTGCCTGCCGCATAGCCCGGCACAATCTCTGCCAACAGCCGTAGCGCTGTTACAGTATCTTGAGGATACTGCTCTGTCAGGTTGGCTCTCTCCGAGAGCTGCCTTTTATTTTGCACAGCACCTCAAAAAAAGAAATAACCTGAACCTCCCCAGTTATTTTTCCGCTTCTTCGGCAAAGCCTAAAATATAGCCGTTATTGTCTTTCATGTAAAATTCCTTTATGCCGTACCACGTCAGCTTCAAGTCGGAAACCTGAATGTCCCTGCTTTTCAATTCGGTATAAAACGGCTCAATGTCTTTTCCCTGCATGTAAAAAGAAACGCTCGCGCCAACAGGCTCGTTACCGGCAAGGGATACGTCCTCGCGAAAGCTGTCCTGTTGCTGAAACATCAGCTCAACCTGTTCTTTTTTCATCATTGCGTATACATACTCCTTGTCCGCGGCAAGCTGCGTATCTACGCCATCCTGCGTTGCAGGAACAGCCATGACCAGCTCAAAACCCAAGCTTTCGCGATAGAACTGCACGGTCTGCCGAATGTCGGCTACGGCAAAATTGGGGGTTAATTTGTTTAATTTCATATTGTTGATATTTTTTGCAAAATTACGATAAGCGACACGATGGGAAGTGTAAAAAATCGACTTTCTTTATCGGCGGAAATCGGCTGGGGTGTCTCCCGATAGCATTTTGAAATCCTTGATGAGGTGCGAGTGGTCGTAGTATCCACATTCTACGGCAACGGTGAGCAGGTCTTTGTGCGGGTAGCTTTTCAGGCATTGCAGGGCATGCTTGAACCTGAATATTTTTGCAAACAGCTTGGGGCTTATGCCAATCGCCGACTTGAATTTACGCTCGAAATGCCGCTGGCAAAGGCAAACGTCCGAGGCGACGGCGGCGAGAGGCAGCTGCCCTTTGGTGAGGTAAATCAAGTCGACGGCGTGGACGATTTGCCCGTCGGAGCGATACAGGCAGGGGAGAAGGCTTGTGAGGTAGCTGTTCGTACAGGCTACGATTTCCGCTACTGATTGCTTTTCGGCCAATGCTTCGCAGAATGATTTGCCGAAAAGCGTTTCAACCAGCGCCAGCTCTACATTCCGGTCGGTAAATTCTTTTACGGGGACACGGGTAAAAGCCGTAATTCCGGCAGGCTTGAAGCGGATGCCGAACATTTGCACGGACTGAGGACAGGTTATTTCAAGGCACGTTGTCATCGTGCCGAAAATATCGACGCCAAAACTTCCTTTTGTTTCATCAAACATGAAAATAATATCAACGCAACCGTCCGGAAGGATTTTTGAAACTTCGCTGTTTACAAAACCATTCGCTGCCCAATAGGTTTCTACCCAATGGGTCAATCGTATGTCGGGATTATATTCATTGTAATAATACATGGCGCAAAATTACAAAAAAGGCTGCGCGTAAGAATAGAGATTATGTCAACTTAATTACAGGTTAGGGGAAGTCCTAAAAACTCCCCCAAATGAAGTAATGAGGTTAATGTACATCGTTATTCTCCTTGCTACTGAGGTTGTTTTGTTGAGAAAATTAGGTAAAAATGAGGTTGCTCCCTCAGCTGATATCCAATAGCCCAAATGTGGTAGCGCTGTGAGGGTGCTCGTACTTTTTGTTATTCGTACTTTTTTTCTATCTCGTACCGGTTTTGGTGCTTCCACCGCTTGTGCGTCCACATCCAGCAGTGGGGTGCGCGTCGCAGGTCTTTCTCCAGCTCAAGGAAGAATTTTTTTGTTATCGCCATCGGCTTCTCCTCTGCGGCATTTTCGCTTAGCATAACCAGCTCGTATTCGTAGCGAAACCGCCGCCGCTCTACAATTCGCAGGTACATCACGGCGCTGTTGAGCTTTTGCGCAATGCGCTCCGGGCCAATGAGCACGGGCGTTAGCTGCCCCAGCAGGGTAACCCAGTGCGTACACGACCCGCGCGCGGGCGACTGGTCGGATACCATCAGCGTCATGGTGAGCACCCCGCGCGCCTGATGCTCCATAAGCACGCGAAACACCTCCCGAAGCGCCGCCATCTTTGCGCCAAACCGCCGCCGCGCCTCTGCAATCACGTTCTCCAGCGGAGCAAACGACAGCGGCTGGTAGGCAGCTATCGTCTGGTGACCTATGCAGCGCTGCACCGCGCCGATGTACTCCCAGCAGGAGTAGTGCCCGGCAAGCAGGAGGCCATTTTTACCTTTGGCGTAAAGGTTTTGCATCATTTCCGGATTTTTAAAAGTTACCGACCGCATTACGCGCTTTTGCGAGGCATAGCGAATACGGAAAATGTTGAGGGTAGTATCAAAAAAGTTGCGATATGAGGCCGACGCAATGCGGCGCAGCTCTTTTTCGCTCTTTTCGGGGAAAGCCTTCCGAAGGTTATCCATGGCTACCCGGCGGCGATAGCCTGCTACATGCTCTGCCAGAAAGGCCAGCACGTTGGATATGACACACAGGCAACTGCTCGGCAAAATGCCAATGCAAAACAGCATGCCTCTCAGCAAAAAATCAACTAATTTATAGCTTTTTGACAACTTGCAACTTGTTAGTGATAAGCGTAATGAGGCGCTTACCTTTTTTCACCTCACATTTTTCACCCCGCGAGAAATGTAAAACGGTGGCTTCACAATTTCGGCGGATAAATACTTATCTCGCACCTTGATAAATATTTTTTTGCCCACCGTAGCCGATATCGCCTGCACGTACCCCATGCCAAAGCTCATTTTTGTGAGCGGCGAGACCGTTCCGCTGGTTACTGCTCCTACTTGCTCCATGCCGGCGCTGTAGATTTCGTATCCGGCGCGCGCCACCCCTCTGTCGCCAAGCACAAAGCCAACCAGCTTGCGCTGCAGGCCTGCCGCCTGCTGCGCAAGCAAAGCTTCCTTGCCAACAAAATCATTTTTGGAGAACTTGGTAATCCATCCTAAGCCTGCCTCCAGCGGCGTTGTCCGGTCGTCGAGCTCATGCCCGTAGAGGCAGTAGCCCATTTCGAGGCGCAGCGTATCGCGCGCGCCTAAGCCTATGGGCTGTATTCCAAAATCTTTTCCGGCCTCCATCACGGCGTTCCAGAGCGCGGCTGCTTGAGCCGAGCGTACATACAGCTCGCATCCGCCGGCCCCCGTGTAGCCGGTGGTAGAGAGTATCACATCCTTAATTCCGGCAAACGTTACCTCCTTAAAGGTGTAGTACTCCATGCTCTCCAGCGACTCGGCGCATAGCTTTTGCATGGCCTGTAGCGCCAGCGGCCCCTGCACCGCCAGCTGCGCATAGTCGGCGGAAGCGTTGATAAAATCAACGCCTGCCGTCAGCCCAAACAGCGCGGCGTGCTGGCTTGCCGCGGCAAAATCCTTGTCTATGTTGGCGGCGTTGACCACCAGCAGGTATTTTTCTTCGTTAAACCGGTAAACGAGCAAGTCGTCCACCACGCAGCCGTCCTTGTGCATGAGGCACGAGTACTGCGCCTTGCCGTTGGTGAGCACAGCGGCGTCGTTACAGGTTATATGCTGGATGAAAGGCAGCGCTTGCTTGCCCAGCACCCAAAACTCGCCCATGTGGCTCACGTCGAATACGCCCAGCTTGTGGCGTACGCAAATATGTTCGTCGCTAATGCCGGTGTACTCTATCGGCATGCTGTACCCTGCAAACGGCGCCATACGCGCCCCCAACGATTCGTGAATTGAGGTAAGAGGTGTAGCTTGCATAATGCAAATTAGTGGTGATTAGATGTTTTTTTCCGAATAAAAAAATAAAATGGCTGTGCATTGGTACACAGCCATTCTACGATAGCTATTTTGTTATTTTTTCTTTTTAGGCGCCGATTTTTTTGCCGGTTTCTTTTTGCTGTTTTTGGAGGCGCTTTTTTTACTTTCCATAGCAGCGGCGGCGGCGGCAGCTTCTTTTTCTATTCTGGCTTTTTCCAGGGCTGCCTGCCGTTCGTTCTCTGCTCGGTCGCGCTCTTGCTTATCGGCAATCATTTGCTTTTTTAGCGCATTTCGCATACCCCAGCGCTGCTTGTCGTACTCTCTGTAAACTTTACTCGGCAAAACCTTCTTGACTTCCTTGTCGCGCGCTTCGCTCAGCTTGTCAAAGGGAGAATTTCCCACTTTTTTCTTGGCGCCATAAGAAAAAGAACTGGCCGGATTGGCAAGCGTCAACTCCTGCAGCAGCGTCTCATATTTCACATTAATTGCTTGAATTTCAATAAATTCTTCATCGTCTAAGTCTAATCTATCCTTCATCATTCTGCTCAAAAAATCCGCACGGGCATCCGCCGTAGATATGCGCACCAGCGATGTGTCCTCCAGCATAGTGGCTGCACTCAGCACAAATGGTGTGCTGCAAATTCCTAACCATAGCAACAAAAATAACTTTTTCATAGCAAATAATAGTTTAAATAATAGAACTCCGATGCTTGATTTCAGCAGGCAATAAAGCATAAAACCAACGGAGGTGCTAAGGTAGTGCTTTTTTAGCAATAATTGTACGCTTTTCTTTAGGCGAAAAAATTATATTTTCTTAAAAATAGATAATTTGTTGCATCTCAAGTTGCTGCATTTTGTTGAAAAAATAGTTGAAAAAAAGTCGGCTATTCGGAGGCTTAGCGAATAGAAAGCCAAAATTTACGCTACATTTGTACCCTTTTTAATAGATAACCAAGGTATGAAAGTTTTGAAATTTGGCGGCACTTCGGTTGGTAGCGCCGAGCGCATGAAGACGCTGCCCCAGCTGATTGTAAACGGCGACCCTAAAATTGTGGTGCTGTCGGCCATGAGCGGCACCACCAACAGCCTGGCGGAAATTGCCGCGCTGCTGCACGGACAAAAGCAGCGCGAAGCGGCGGCGGCCATTGGCAGCCTGGAAGAAAAATACGTCCGGGTTGTAGCCGAGCTGTACGCTACCCCCGAGTACGCAAAAAAAGCAACGAGCGCGCTCAAGGCGCACTTTGAGCAGCTGAGGAGCTTCCCGGCGGAGCATTTTTCGGTAAAGGAAGAGCGCACGGTTTTATCGCAGGGCGAGCTCATGAGCACCATGCTGCAAAACCTGTACCTCAACGAGCAGGGCGTGCAGTCGGTGCTGCTGCCGGCGCTCAGCTTTATGCGCAAAGACCAGCGCGACGAGCCGGACATGTACTTCATTCGCGAGGTGCTAAAGCGCGAGCTGGCGCAGCATCCCGGCTGCAAGCTGTTCATCACGCAGGGCTACATTTGCCGCAACTTTTTGGGCGAAGTAGATAACCTCAAGCGCGGCGGCAGCGACTACTCCGCCTCCATCATCGGCGCTGCCGTTGGCGCAGAGGAGGTGCAAATATGGACGGACATCGACGGATTTCACAACAACGACCCGCGCGTTGTCGAAAAAACGCACTCCATATCGCACCTCTCGTTTGACGAGGCATCGGAGCTGGCGTACTTCGGCGCAAAAATTCTGCACCCCGCCTGCGTCATTCCGGTGCAGGAGGCCAAAATACCGCTGTGGATAAAGAACACAATGAACCCGACGGCATTTGGTACGCTCATCAGCGCCGAAACAAGGCCGGACAGCATCAAGGCGGTGGCCGCCAAAGACAACATTACCGCCATCAAAATCAAATCGGGGCGCATGTTGCTTGCCTACGGCTTCATTCGCCAAATATTCGAGGTGTTCGAGGATTACAGAACGCCCATTGATATGATTACAACCTCCGAGGTGGCCGTGTCGCTGACGATTGATGACACCTCGAACCTTGCTAAAATTGTAGATAAGCTGAAGCATTTTGGCGTTGTAGAGGTTGACTCGAATATGACCATCATCTGCGTTGTGGGCAACAAAATTTCGGAAAGCAAAGGGTTGGCGGCAAGAATTTTCAACGCGCTTTCCGATATTCCTATTCGCATGATTTCGTTTGGCGGAAGCCGGCACAACATCAGCCTCCTGGTGGATAGCGCCTACAAAAAGCCGGCAATGGAAGCGCTGAACGAAAAGCTGTTTTAAGCTGAATTTATTGATGCCTGTTGATATTTACTGATGTTTACTGATTGATAACCGAAAAAAAAATTAAAAGCCAATGTTTCCGATAGAAAAATTTCGTAGCCTCCCCACTCCATTCTACTTTTACGATGTAGCGCTATTTCGGCGCACGGCGCAAGCTGCGCTGAGCGAAGCGCAAAAATACGGCTACATCATTCACTATGCCCTCAAGGCCAACGCCAACGAGAAGCTGCTGCACCTGCTCAGCGGTATGGGCTTTGGGGCCGACTGCGTAAGCGGCGCAGAGGTGCAGCGCGCGATTGATTGCGGATTCTCGCCAAAAAGCATTGCCTTTGCCGGCGTTGGAAAGCGCGACGATGAAATTTGCCTGGGGATAGACCACCGGATTTTTTCGTTCAACTGCGAATCGGAGCAGGAGATCGAGGTGATAAACGAGCTGGCTAAGGCCAAAGGCGTGGTGGCGCAAGCTGCGCTGCGCATTAACCCCAACGTGGATGCGCATACGCATGCGCACATTACCACCGGATTAGACGAAAACAAGTTTGGCATTAACCTGTGGCAGCTGCTCGATGTGGCAAAAAAGGTAAAGCAAATGAGCAACCTGAAGCTGGTATGCATCCACTTTCACATCGGGTCGCAGATAACCGAATTTAGCCCGTTTGCGGAGCTTTGCGCCAAGGTAAACGAGCTGCAGGAGCAGCTGGAGCAGGCTGGCGTAACGGTAGAGCACGTGAACGTAGGCGGTGGCCTGGGAGTGGACTACGAACATCCTGCAGAAAACAGCATCCCCGAATTTGCTGCCTACTTCGCTACGCTGAACCGGCACATCAAGCTGCGCCCGGGGCAAAAGCTGCACTGCGAGCTGGGGCGCTCAATTGCGGCGCAGTGCGGCTCGCTAATCACCAAATGCCTGTACGTAAAGGAGCTGCAAAAAAAGAATTTTGTGGTTGTCGACGCCGGCATGACCGACCTTATCCGCCCCGCCCTCTACGGCGCATACCACAAGATAGAAAATATTACCCCGCAGCATGCCGCCGAAAAGGTGTACGACGTGGTAGGCCCCATTTGCGAAAGCAGCGATACCTTCGACAAGGATGTTACGCTTCCGCAAACGCAGCGCGGCGACCTCATGGCCATCCGCACCGCCGGCGCATACGGCGAGGTGATGGCTTCGCGCTACAACCTGAGGCAGCTGCCAAAGGCTTTTTTCTCGGACGAAGTGTAGCAAGTGGCAAAAAAACGCTATCTTTGGCGCTACATAATATAAGCAACAATATTTCATTTTAAACTCCACCTCCTGATATGAAAAAACGGATGCTTGCGCTGGCATGTGCTGCGGTAATCGTAGCTGCCTGCCAAAAAGAAGAGGAAACCGAATTTGAGCGGGGCAAAAAAGACGGAAAAGCTTTTTGCGACTGCCTGGCAACCGGGCTATCTGACGAGCTGTGCACAGCGCAACTTGACCTCAACAAGCTTATGGAAGCTGCAATATCCATCAACGCCAAAAAGCAGATACCCGACTACGCAGCAGGGCTGATTACGGCGCCGTGCATGCTCGATATGCTGGAAGAAATGCCGAGCGGCATGGCTGACGAAGCGGCTGGCGATATATAGATGGCTGACTTCGCTTGGCGTGGTTTTGTGCATTGCCCGTTAGGCATCCATACTTTTTTCGAAAATTCACACCTGAATTTCAACTATTTAACAAGGCGGGAAGCTTCAATAAAATATCTGTAAAAGAAGTGCTTGCGTTTAAGTTCTATGAAAGGTTGAAATCTCAAAAAACCTCATTTGAGTATAAACTCTACTATTTCAGTAAGCACTTCCTCAGCTGTTTTTTCTCCGTGTCGCCCACGTTCAGCTCTTTCCTGAGATAGCAGTCGATGCTGCCGTAACGTTTCGTGATTTCGTCTTTTGCCGCATTCAGGTACGGAGGCTGAACGCCTCCCATCAGACGGAGCGCCGGCAAAGCCTGTTTCGGTATTTGCGGTACGAGAGGTAGCGGTTTCAGGTACTGGTTGGTCAGGAGATAGTCGTTCATCACCGTATCCCAGTCTACATCCAGGGCGCTGAGCAGCATGGCGGCAGCAAATCCCGTCCGGTCTTTGCCTGCAGTGCAATGGAAAACGACGGGATAGCTCTCCGGTTGAAGCAGAATGTTGAAAAACGCCCTGTACTGCGGGGCGAACGCGGTTACGAATTTGCGGTTGGCCGTTTGCATGAAACCTGCGCACCGGGCGCTGTCTAACGCGCCGGTCATCATCAACAGCATTATATCCACGCTGTCATTGAGGCTGCCGGCTTCAATCGGCAGGCGGATGACGTTTACGCCTCCGGGCAGGCGGGACGGTTCTTTTAACACCTCATCGTCGCCGCGGAAATCTATCACGGTGCGGATGCCCAGCTCTTTTATCTTTGCCGTATCGCTGTCGCTTAGCTGTGCAAGCGTTTGCGAGCGGAATATTTTCCGCCACACGGTTTGCTTCCCGTTTGCCGACGGATAACCGCCAAGGTCGCGGAAATTAGGAGCGCCTTCCATGATGTCGGCTCGCCGGTGCGGCGCCGTTTTGCCGCTACACGAAGCGAGCAGACTCGTCATTGCCATAAGCATGATGACAAAGATTTTCAACGGTTGTTTGTCTTTTGGATGCATAGTTGCCATATTATATATATAATTTATTATTATAGTGTATGTTTAGAGAATACTCCAGCGGATACCGATTTGCCCGCGTATGGCCGACCATTCGAGGTCTTTCGTGCGGGAGCGGTCGCCCAGATACATGCGCACCGGCTCGTTGGTGAGGTTTTGCACCTCGGCAAAAAAGCGGAGGCGCCTGTTGAAGGCATACGACGCGGCCAAATCCACCGTGAAGTTTTTATCCGTCCACACCCACAAGTCGGTGGGCAAGGAGGCGCTTATCGTTTCGAGCGACGCGCCGCGGTAGTTTCCGGCAAGCTTCACGGTCAACCCGTTCAATTCGTAGTAAAGAATAACGTTGAACAGGTGCTTCGACTGGTTTTGCAGGGGCGTTTTGACGGTTTGCTCCTGCCCGTCGATGTAAACCGGCACTTCGGCTTCGGAATGGATAAAGGTGTAGTTGGCTTCCAAGCCAAATCCTTTGAGGAATCCGGGCAGCATGTCGAAACGGCGGTTGGCGGCGGCTTCAAAACCCAGCAGCGAGGATTTGGATACGTTGCGCGGCTGGATGACGTAGTAACTTTCACCGTCGATGGTTTCGTAGTCGCGGCTGCTGAACATCAAATCTTTCAAATTTTTGTAGAACACTCCGGCGGACACAAATCCGATATTGCCGAAGAAATGTTCGGCCGTCAGGTCGAAGTTGTCGGCGTAGGTGGGCTTGATGTCGGGGTTTCCGCGTGTAGCTGTTTTGACTGCGCCCACCACATCGACACTTTGACCGGGCGTGAAATCGTTGAACACCGGGCGGATAAACGTTCGCGTATACGCCGCACGGATGTTTGTGAAATCGCTTACGGCATACCGCGCAAGCAGCATCGGCAGCAGCGAATTGTAAACGTTTTCGACGGCTGATTCGGACAGCCTCTTTGACGGGTTGTCGTATTTGTTTCCGTTCAGCACGGCTTTTGTGTACTCGTCGCGGACTCCGCCGTAAAGCTTCAGCACGGGCGTTACGCTCCATTCCGCCATGAGGTAGCCGGCGATGGCGTTTTCATACCCGTCGTACATATTGGTGGAGTCGGACTTTTGTGACGCGTCGTACCAGCTGTTTTTGCTTACGGCGTCGGCGCCGATGCGCCGCATTTCATCCGACGAAATCGGGTCGATAATATAAGGCTTGTAATCTGCTCCGATAGCGGTGAAAAAGTTGCTGCGATTAGGGAAAGATCCTTTCGGCAAGCTTGCCAGCGCAGGGAGCGTCGGAGCGCCCGGAATCCCGATAGCGGCATTGGGCATGTAAATCCGGTTAAGCATCTGGTAATCTTTCTGCTTGCTGCGGAACTTGCCGCCGACTTTCAGCGTCAGGCGCTCGCTGACGTCGAACGAAAGGTTGGCTTGCGCCGTGCGGTCTTCTTCGATATTGATGATACGCATAAGCACTAATCGCGAAAGCATCAGCTTCGAGTCGTCGATACCGGTTGAGGTATGCGGCATGAGGTTGTCGGGCGAATCGCCGCTTCCGCCGGGCATATCCAGGGAGCTGAACTTATACTGTTTCCCGTCGGTATGCGCGTACAGTTCGCCAAAATCGGCATTGCTCTGCGTAAAAGTGATAATCGGCAACCCTCGATAGCTGGCATCAATGCTGGACGGCAAAGAATTAATTTTATACGAGCCGTAGTAGTCGGCCAGCGCCCAGTCCAGCTTAAAGCGGTCGCTTAGCTGGTGCATGCCGCCCAGCTCGCCGCCATACAGCCACGTGTCGTACTTCGATTCGCGGTAGTTGTACTGGTACTGGTTGGCGTTGTACATAAAGTAAGATTCATAGACCGGGCGGTCGTCAACGAAGTTGTCGAGCAGCCCGCGGACGTAGATTTTATTCAGCGGATTGACGTTGTATTCCATGCCGGCGTTCAGCCCGTTGGTGGTGCGCGACCCCATGTAGCGTTTCAGCATCACACTTTTGACCGAGCGGTGCAGCAGCGGGTCGGCGTTGTCGGTATTGAAATCGACCGTATATTCGTCCGTTCCCCAGTTCCTTTTCCACGTGGAGGCGGCAACCATTACCCCTAACTTATTGCTGAAAAACTTATCGCCGTAAGCTGCCGAGAAGTTATAAATTCCTTTTTGCGCCAGGTTGTTGAAACCGCCGGCGCCCGTAACGGCAAGCGTCCGCTTGGCGGGCGTTGTTCGTGTGATGAAGTTGATGGAGCCGCCGATGGCGTCGGCCTCCTTGTCGGGCGTAAGGGCTTTTGACACTTCGCAGTATTCTATCAGCTCCGACGGCACAACATCCAGCACCGTAGCGCGCCCCGCGCCAACGTCGGAGCTCGGCAAACGGGTGCCGTTCATCAGGGTCGAAGTCCACGTAAAAGGCGTACCGCGTACCGTAGCGCGGTCGGCTTCGCCGTGATAGCGCGATACGGCCACGCTCGAAATACGCTGTACGGCTTCCGCCGCATTTCGGTCGGGCAGCTTGCCGATGGCGTCCGAAGCAATCAGGTCAACAATGCCGGGCGAAAGCTTCTTCATATTGTAGGCTTTCATCTGCGAGGGCGCCATTTCACCGAAAACAATTACTTCCTGCAGCGCTTCATCGGAAGACGCCATGTGAATTTCTTCAATAACGTTCAATCCGGACTGCAGGTTGAGCGCTACTTCTTGCTTTTCGTAACCGACAAAACTGGCTACCAGCGTGACTTTTCCTACAGGAACATTGGACACAATAAAGGAGCCGTCGGCAGCGGAAACGCTGCCTATACTCGTACCTTTTATATGCAGGGAGACCCCGGGCATGGCTCCTAATTCATCTGTTACAAAGCCTTTCAGCGTACTTTTTTCGTTATTTTGTGCGCACAGGTTAATAGCCGCCAGCAACAGCATTTGTAAAAACACAACTTTCTTTTTTTTCATTTTGATATAATTTAATTGTTTAACTTCGCCGCAAAAGTAGCGTGTGCATGTTACGGAAAGTAGCGTGTGCGAGTTACAGAACAAAAACAAATTTATTAAGTTGCTGCTTAGCTTCCTGCCGTAATATTTTTATTTGCGAAAATCCTAAAAATCTGTGCCATCTGTGTGCTAAAGAAATCAATAAGAAAGTTCGCAACCTCCTTGCTTTTTGCTATCTTTGCGGAGCAAAAAAAATGTTCCATTAGCAGCATCGCATGAACCCACTCAAGCGCCTGGCCGGCGACACGGCTATCTACGGGCTTAGCACCATTGTTGCGCGCCTCATCAACTACCTGCTGGTGGCCTACCACACGCGCGTACTCGACAGGGCGCAGTACGGCGTGTTCACAGAGTTTTACGGCTACGCAACGTTTTTTTTGGTGCTGCTCACCTACGGCATGGAGACGGGCTTTTTTCGCTTTTCGTCCCGCGCCGGCCAGCGCCCCGATACGGTTTTCAGCACCTCGATGGTATCGCTGCTGGCTACATCGCTGCTGTTTTTTGCGGTGGTTGCGCTCAACCTTTCGGGCTTCAGCGCGTGGATGGGCTACCCCGGCAACCGCTCCTACGTGCTGCAAATGGCGGCTGTGCTGGCCATCGACGCTTTTACGGCAATTCCCTTTGCCCGCCTTCGCTTTTTGCGCAAGGCTAAGCTTTTTGCGCTTTTCAAGCTGCTCAACGTGCTGCTTTACGTGCTGGTCAGCGTGGTGTTCTTTACGCTGCTGCCGCCCTACTTTGCGCAGCACCCCGATTCGTTTTTGCTCCGCTTCTTTTCGCCCGGCGTTGACGTTGGCTACATATTCACCGCCAACCTGCTGAGCAGCCTGCTGTCGCTGTTGCTGCTGCTGCCCACCATTTTCGGCGTTAAGCTTTCGTTTTCCCCTGCGCTGCTCAGGAGAATGCTCGTTTACTCGCTTCCTCTGCTCATTGCAGGCCTGCCGGGCGTTGCCAACGATTACCTCGACCGTGTCCTGTTCAAGCACCTTTACAGCGACGCCTCCTTTGCCCTCGACCAGCTGGGGGTGTACGGCGCCAACGCAAAGCTGGCGGTGCTCATGGTGATTTTTGTGCAGATGTTTCGCTACGCTGCCGAGCCGTTTTTCTTCGCTCACGCCGAAAAAGCCGACACCCGCCCGCTTTTTGCGCAAGTCATGAAGTACTTTGTTATTTGCGCCGTATTTATATTTTTGCTGGTTTCACTTAATATTGATATATTTGCATATTTTACCGGCAAGGATTTTCGCGAGGGCGCTACCATTGTTCCTGTAATGCTGTTTGCCAACCTCCTGCTCGGCGTGGTTTTCAACCTGTCGATGTGGTATAAGCTGTCGGAGAAGACAAAGTACGCCGTTTACATCACCCTTTCCGGCGTGCTGGTAACGGTGATTGTCAACGTTACCTTTATTCCCCGTTACGGCTACCATGCCGCCGCGTGGGCGCACTTTTTCAGCTACGCCGTTATGCTGGCGGTAAGCTACGCAATGGGGCAAAAGTTTTACCCCATTCGCTACGATTTGCGGGCCATTGGCTTTTACATTTTCGCAGGGTTAGGTATTTATGCTATCTTTGCGCTTTGCAAAGCTTTTGATTTTGGGTTTGTGGCGAACTCCATACTTGCCGCGGCGCTTTTGCTGGCCTACCTTGCCGTAGCATTTTTGCGCGACGGGCGGGCTTTAGCGCGCAGCCACAGGCAGCGGAGTGCCGCAGGAAGCGCACGCACTTCTTAGGAAGGTTTTAAGCATTGTAGAACATTATACTGCGCGCGGGCTATTTTTGTGCTTTCCCCGTTAGGGGAACAATATCAATAGAAGAACGTGTATCGTTTTTCTCTTATCCCCGTAGGGGATTAACAGCTAAGAGATGAATGCCCTACGGGCAATGCACAAAATTATGCCGTGCGAAGTATAAAAGTAGAACAGTAAAAAGTAGAACAGTAAAAAATTGTGTACCTGATAATATTGATTTATGGAAGTAAAAGTTATTAACGCCTCAAAGTATCCTCTGCCGCAGTACGCTACCGAGTTTTCGGTGGGGCTTGACCTGCGCGCCAACGTTGACGAAGAAACAATCCTCAAGCCCATGCAGCGAATGTTGGTGCCCACGGGTATTTTTGTTGAGCTCCCAAACGGCTACGAGGCGCAAATTCGCCCGCGGAGCGGCTTGGCGTCGAAGTTTGGCATAACCATTATCAACGCGCCCGCCACCATTGACCCCGACTACAGGGGCGAGCTGAAGGTGCCGCTGGTGAACCTTTCGGCCGAAATTTTTATGCTCAAGCCCGGCGAGCGCATTGCGCAGATGGTGCTTGCCCGCTTTGAGCGCGTATGCTGGAAACCCGTTGAGGCGCTGAGCGAAACCGCGCGCGGAGCCGGAGGATTTGGGCATACGGGGCTAAGCTGATACGGAGGACAGCCGAAAAAAAATCCGCTACACACTCCAAGCGTTTACGTAAAAATTTTTTTACCATTGAATTTTTGAATAGCTTAAAAAACATATCGTGCTCGAAGCGCTCCCGCGCCTTTTTCCTCTTTTTCCTCGCGGCTACCACGTCGGTAGCGCTGGGAGCTAAGCTGCCGACGCCGCCGGAGGGCAAGCGGAAGGCTGTATCCGAGCGCAGGCGCATGGAGCAGATTTACTTTTTTGGCGAGGGGAAAAAGCGGCTTTTCTACGGCGATACAGACGGAGCGGCGTACTGCCTTGGCCGCGCCATAAAATCCGATCCCTACTGCGACGCCTGCTACTACGAGCTTGCCAACGCTTACGCTCTGGCAAGCCAGCTGCCGGAAGCCATCCAGCTTGCACGGTCGGCCTACAAGCTCGACTCTGCCAACGTTTGGTACACCTTGCGCCTTGCGCAGCTCTACGCCAGCAACGGCAGCAGCCTCGAAGCCCAGCAATTTTTTGAGACCGCCATTGCGCAAGCCCCCCGAATTATGGACGCCTACTACGGCCTGCTGGCAATTTACGATAGCCGCAACCTGTACGACAAGGCCGTGCAGCTGCTCATGCAGTACCGGCAAAATTTTGGGGCGGACGAGGTAAACATACTCTCCATGCAAAACTTCCTGTTCAAGCAGGGTAAAGTAAATGAGGCTATTGCAGAAGTAAAGCAGCTGATAGATCAGCATCCTTTTGAGCAGCAGTACCTGCTTTTGCTGGCCGAGCTGTACGGAGCAACCAAGGACAACGCGCTGGCCTTTGAGGCGATTTTGCAGGCCAAAGACATTGATTCCACCTCGTACGAATTTCAGGCAAGCCTGTCGGAGTATTACCGCCAAACCTCCAACTTCGACAGCTACTTTCGCTGCCTGCTGCAGCTGTTTTCCAACGAGCAAACGCCTGCTTTGCGAAAGCAGCAGGTGCTGATTTTCTTGCAGCAATTCCCCGCTATAGAGCGGGATTACATGCCGATAGTAGACTCGCTGTACGCCCTGGCAAGGGCAGCGTACAGCTACCGGCAAGAGGAACTTTACGCGGCCTACCTTGTTCAGACCGGCAGGACCGACTACGCGCTCAGCATGTTGAAGCTTATGATACTGAGAGGAAAAAATGACGAATACCTGCGCGATGTAATTTTGAACGGGCAACAATCACGGTTTTTTTCAGCGTACGCCGGCGAATCTCTTGCGCTCTACGGCGCCTGGCAGCTTTACATCGACCTGCTGCTCTTCCGGCAGGAGTGGGAGCTGCTGGAGCACGAAGCCGACAGCTACCTCAAGCTAATGCCCGACAAGTACAAGGCATTTTACATAAAGGGATTATCCTGCTTTCAGCAAAAAAACTACGACGGAGCGCTCAACGCCTTTCTGCAAGCCCAAAAGCAGCACCCCGCTACGCCAACCGATACCGCTTTTCTGCTGAGGCTTTACTCCTCGCTGGGCGACGTTTACTTTTACCTGAAAGATTACGCCAAGTCCGATAAGTATTTTGACAGGGCGCTCCTCCTCGACGCAGGCAGCTCCTCGATAATGAACAACTACGCGTACTACCTGAGCTTGAGCAACCGAAAGCTGAAAAAGGCGCTGAAGATGAGCAAGGCTGCTATCAGCGCCGAGCCGGAAAACCCGGTTTACCTCGATACCTATGCGTGGATACTGTACTGCATGGGAAAGTACGACGACTCCAAGCAAATTTTCCGTCAGGCGTTAGTTAAGGGCGGCGACAAGGAGCCGGTAATGCTGGAGCACTACGGCGATGTGCTCTACAAGCTCAAGGAGTATAGCAACGCCCTGATTTATTGGCAGCGCGTGGTAGAAAAAGGGGGAAGTTCGCCGGAGTTGCAGGAAAAAATAAACAAAGTGAAGTAGCGGTGAAGCACATTTTTATCATATTATCTTTCATCATATTACCTTTCATCATATTGCTGTTGGTTGTGTGGTCTGCTCCGCTGGCCGCGCAAACGGCTATCCAAAACCTTGAGCAGCAAAAAAAGCAGATAGAGGCGGATATCGCCTATACCAACTCGCTCATAACCAAAGCGCAATCGGAGCAAAAGGCAAACCTCGACAACCTCAACCTGATTCAGGCCAACCTTGTTTCGCGCCAGGAGTACATCAGCGAAATAGACAAGCTGCTGGCAAGCCTGTCGGTAGAAATTACCAACCGGCAGCAAAAAATAGCAGCCCTGTACGACGAGCTGACGCGCCTCAAGGAGAACTACGCCAAGATGCTGAACTTTGCCTACCGCAACCGCCTACCCTACCTACAGCTTATGTACATCCTTGGTAGCGACGATTTTAACCAGGCCTACCGCCGCATTACCTACCTCAAGGCCTACTCCGAGCACCGCGTTAGCCAGGCAAAGAACATATCTCGGCAAAGCGAAGAGCTGAAAAGCCAGCTGTCGGCGCTAAAGGTACGAAAAAGCGAGCAGCAGCTACTGTTTAACCAAAAAACCATAGAGCTGCTTGCCCTCGACGTTGAAGAAAAGGAGTATCAGTCAACCATATACGCCCTACAGGCCAAAGAAAAAGAGCTGATTCAGGATTTGGAGCGTAAAAAAAGGCAGGCGGTGCTGCTCAACATGCAGGTACAGAACGCTATTGCCGAAGAGACGCGCCGCGAAGCCGCGCGTCTCCGCGAAATTGAAAGAAGAAACAAGGAAATGGCGGCAAGGGTAGCAGCCGACGAGCGTACGCTGACGCTTAATTTTGAAAAGCAGCGCGGAAACCTGCCCGCTCCGGTAGCGCGGAGCGTAGTGGTAACCCGCTTTGGCGTTTACGAGCATCCGGTGCTCAGGGGCATTAAGGTTACGAGCAACGGCATAGACCTCTCCACCACCGACGGCGCGGTGGTATCTGTGGTGGCCGACGGCGTTGTGCGCAGAATATTTACTACCGGCTCGGCAACAAGCCTGCTCGTTCAGCACGGGCTTTACTATACCGTTTACACCCACCTCAAGAGCATCTCCGTGCGCGTGGGCGACGCCGTGCGCGCCGGACAGCCGGTGGGCATGGTGACGCCTGCCCCCGACAGCAACCGCGCAATTCTCCACTTTGAGCTCTGGAAGCAAACCGCCAAGCACAACCCGGAGGAGTGGCTTTCCAAAAAAGTGTAGCAGATTTTAAGCGAAAAAGCAATGTCCACACCTCGCAAAATCATCCACATTGATATGGATGCTTTTTACGCCTCGGTTGAGCAGCGCGACAACGAAGCGTACAGGGGCAAGCCTTTGGCGGTTGGCTATCCGGAGCTGCGTGGGGTGGTTGCGGCGGCGAGCTACGAGGCGCGGGCCTACGGTGTGCACTCGGCAATGCCGTCGGTTACGGCAAAAAAAAGATGCCCGCACCTGATTTTTGTTACCCCGCGCTTTGACGTTTACCACGCCGTCTCCATGCAGCTCCGCGCCATATTTTTTGCCTACACCGACTTGGTAGAGCCGCTCGCCCTCGACGAAGCCTACTTAGACGTTACGATAAACCACAAGAACATCCCCTCGGCAACCATCATTGCCAGGGAAATTCAGCGCAAAATTTACGAGGAAACAGGGCTGAGAGCCTCCGCAGGGGTTTCGTACAACAAGTTTCTGGCCAAAATTGCTTCGGACTACAAAAAGCCAAACGGCTTTTTTGCCATTTTGCCCCAAGAGGCCGAAAAATTTATCGAAACCTTGAAGGTAGAGCGGTTCTTTGGGGTAGGGAAGGTTACCGCTCAGCGGATGAACGCCTGCGGAATTTTTACCGGCCTGGATTTAAAAAAGCGCTCGGAGGCGGAGCTCGTCCGGATTTTCGGAAAGGCGGGGCATACCTTTTACGAAAACGCAAGAGGCATTGACCTGCGCGAGGTGAAGCCCAACCGCATTACAAAGTCCGTCAGCGCAGAGAATACGTTTCTGAGCGATAAGGATTCGCTGACGCTGCTCGGCGTAGAACTTTACCACCTTGCCAACGAAGTCATGCAGCGCATGAAGGAGGAGGCATTTTACGGAAAAACCATCACCGTAAAGGTAAAATACGCCGACTTCAAAACGATTACGCGGAGCAAAACTTTTCCGAACCGGATTACCAATTTTAAATTTTTGTGGGGCGCCGCCAAGGAAATCCTCAAGCAGGTGGACTTGTCGCAGCAAAAAGTGCGCCTGCTGGGCTTGGGGGTGAGCAACGCCGGCGACGAGCCGGAGAACAAGTACGGGCAGCTGGAGCTGGAGCTGTTTTGAGCCGTCAACGACCTGCGGGAGGAATAGAAACGGGGGCGCACCCCCGTCTCGCTACCTCTCTTTTTCTTTTTTTCTCTTTCCCCTCTACTTCGCCATTGCCTCTTCGACGGCCACAGCAACGGCCACGGTGGCGCCTACCATAGGGTTGTTGCCCATGCCGAGAAATCCCATCATCTCCACGTGGGCTGGCACCGACGACGAGCCTGCAAACTGAGCGTCGCCGTGCATGCGCCCCATCGTGTCGGTCATGCCGTACGAGGCGGGGCCGGCGGCCATGTTGTCGGGGTGAAGCGTCCGTCCGGTACCGCCGCCCGAAGCCACCGAGAAGTATTTTTTACCCTGCTCCATGCATTCCTTCTTGTAGGTGCCGGCAACGGGGTGCTGAAAGCGCGTTGGGTTGGTAGAGTTGCCGGTGATGGAGACGTCCACGCCCTCGCTGCGCATTATGGCAACGCCTTCGCGCACATCGTCGCAGCCGTAACACTTCACCTTGGCGCGGTCGCCCGTAGAGTAGGCTTTTTCTTTCACCACGTTCAGCGCGCCGGTGGCGTAGTCGAATTGTGTTTGCACGTAGGTAAAGCCGTTGATGCGCGAGATAATCATGGCGGCGTCCTTGCCCAGCCCGTTCAGGATTACGCGCAGCGGCTCCTTGCGCACGCGGTTGGCCGATTTGGCAATGCCAATGGCGCCCTCGGCGGCGGCAAAGCTTTCGTGCCCTGCAAGAAAAGCGAAGCATTTTGTTTCTTCGCGCAGCAGCATTGCGGCCAGGTTGCCGTGCCCAACGCCCACCTTGCGGTCGTCGGCCACCGAGCCGGGGATGCAGAACGCCTGCAAGCCTTCGCCGATGGCCTGCGCCGCGTCGGCCGCTTTTTTGACGCCTTTTTTGATGGCAATGGCGCAGCCCACAACGTAAGCCCACCCTGCATTTTCAAAGGCAATAGGCTGAATATCCTTGCAGAGCCGGTAGGCGTCAATGCCCTTATCGGCGCAAATCTTTTTTGCCTCGTCGAGGTCTTTTATTCCGTACTGGTTGAGCGCAGCATTTACTTGCTTAATGCGGCGGTCGTAGCTTTCAAATAGTGCCATATAGTTTTTGTATTTTATTCGTGACGTGGATCAATATACTTTGCTGCTTCGGCAAACCTGCCGTAGGTAGAGGTTGCCTTTTTGAGCGCCTCGTTGGCGTCGGTTCCCTTCTTGATGGCGTCCATCATCTTACCCATGTGGATAAACTCGTAGCCGATAACCTCGCCCTCGGCGTCGAGCGCCATGCGGTTGATGTAGCCTTCGGCCATTTCGAGGTAGCGTACGCCCTTGGCCTTGGTCGAAAACATGGTTCCTACCTGCGAGCGCAACCCCTTGCCCAGGTCTTCGAGCCCCGCGCCGATGGGCAGCCCGCCCTCGCTGAAGGCGCTCTGGGTGCGGCCGTAGGCGATTTGCAGAAACAGCTCGCGCATGGCCGTGTTGATGGCATCGCACACCAGGTCGGTGTTGAGCGCCTCGAGCACAGTTTTGCCGGGCAGCACCTCTGCCGCCATGGCCGCAGAGTGCGTCATGCCGGAGCAGCCCACCGTTTCGACCAGCGCCTCCTCAATAATGCCCTCCTTTACGTTCAGCGTCAGCTTGCAGGCGCCCTGCTGGGGGGCGCACCACCCCACGCCGTGCGTGAGGCCGGAAATATCCTTTACTTCTTTTGATTTGACCCACCTTCCCTCTTCGGGGATAGGGGCGGCGCCGTGCATATAGCCTTGCTTTACAGCGCACTGATGTTCAACTTCATGTGAATAAATCATAGCTTTTGGTGTTTGAGTTTTACTCCACTAAAAAAATTTTGCCTAAAAAAATCTTGCAAAGATAGTATTTAAAGTTAAACGAAGAGCGTTTGTGGGAAAAATTTATTACCTTGTAGATAAGTTTTGCGCGTACGTCGCTGGAAAAAATACGAATGTTTGTACCAAATCATTCAAAATTAAAGATATATGAATTCGAGCTGCCGCTTGAATATGCCATTGGCAGGAATGCTCCGGCAGCAAAGCAGCTTTAAGCGTAGCGCTAATAGCTAAAAGCCTGAACCTACTACAAAAATGCTACTTAATATGTTTAATAAAGGAATGGGCGCCAAATGTTTTACCCGAAAAGGCTAAAAACCTTGCAGCCAACGGCGACGGGGTACAACGGTGAGCGCTCATGTTAAAAAAATTAGTTACGATGAAAAAAAGTAAAAAGAATATTTCTGAAGCACAAGATAACGCTCGTGCTACCAACCGCTACGGCTCTTGCAGCAAGATAATTTGTTCCGGCGAGCCTGTCCCTCTTAATTTGCTGGAAAAGCCAAACGAAGCCAGAGCAAAGCATTGGGCAAACACCGATATGCCGAGCGATTTTTGGCTGTAGCTAATTAATTACGAATGTGTTGTGATACGAATTTTGAATTTTTAGCCGGTTTGTCCTGCTTAGGGCGCACGTAAGGGTGCGCCCTAAGTTTTTATAGCCCAACTCCTCTTTTTATTTTAACCACTCTATTTACTATTCAAGGAACATAGTTTTAGCATTTTATAGGAGTGGGAATTTTGTCGTACACCCCCAAATAACGCCTCTAATAATAACGCCTCATTAGCCGCTACGCAAACTTTTATGCTCATTTTTTCGCTTGCACTCTACATTTTTTCTTGCCATGTAAACCTACCACCGCTAAGCTACGAAAGAAAATACTACCTTTGCAGCCTTTGAACAAAATTTGACTATGGAATGACGAATAAACAAGATATAACCGTTAATAAGGTTGTCGTCCCCCTCGGCTACGCTCGGGGCAGGCTCTGCGGGACTGCCCGGACAAGCGAGCATCCGTGCATCTCCGCTCCGTATGCTAAAGCATACGGTTAATAAAGTGTCGTCCCTGCGGGACTGCCCGGACAGGAGAGCATCCGCGCATCTCCGCTCCGTATGCTAAAGCATACGGTTAATAAAGTGTC
>JAISAC010000084.1 GCA_031266935.1 Prevotellaceae bacterium | reverse complement strand
TCTTTTGTATCCTCCAGCCACTCGCCTTTCACCTCGTTTGCCAGCAGCGAAAAAAATGCTTCGCTCGCTTTTTCGTTCTCCTCCGTGCGCATCAAAGCGCTGTGCTGCGCAATGGCGGTTCCAAATTTTTTTGCCAGCGCCTCCACCCTTGCCCTATCCAGCGCTATCTGCTTTGCCTGCGCTACGGGCACGTGCTCCGGCACGGAGTAGCTGTACTCTCCGCAAACGCTCACCACGCCCTGCGCCGCAAGCATGGCGGAGTACGCGCAAAAGAGTAGCAGGCAAAGTAACGATTTGATGAGCATATTTTGAATTTTGAATTATGAATTTTGAATTATGGGCTGCCCCGAAAGTACGCTTCGTGCTAAAATCATCCTCCATAAGCGGGTACATTTCAAATTGTTGCATTAAATAATCCCGTAGGGATTATTCGCTCGGTAGAAAACACGAATGGCGTACCTCTTTGGCATCCCGTCAGGGATGCATCCCTGACGGGATGCCGACAACCACCGGAACGTTGCCTTTTCTACCGAGCGATTCATTCCTACGGAATGAGCAAAAGCGACAATTTGAAATGCACCCCCATAAGCCTAACTTTTGCAGCTGCCTGCAAAAAAAACCGCAGCCATGCAAAAAGCAAGGTGCGGTTAATTGGATTTGTAGCATGCGCGATACTTTGCAGCATAACTAAAATTAAGCTACCAAGTGCTTCTTTGAGCGGTTTGCAAAAAAAAATCGTAACGTGGAGCGCCAAAGGTATACATTTTTTCCAAGAAGCTTTGGCAGAAAGAGCGGCAAAATTATTAAATTATATTATCTGCACAATGAAATCAATTAGCCGACGAGAATGGCGTTTGGGTTGAGGTAATGGCAACCATGTTTATGATGTCGCGCACGGAGCACTCGGCAGGCAGGATGTGCACAGGTTTTTCCAGCCCCAGAATGAGGGGGCCTATCAGCTCGTACCCGCTCAGCTCCTTTACGAAGAGCGGGACGACGTTGCCCGAGTTCAGGCAGGGGAACACAAAGCAGTTGACCTCTAAGTTGCGCAGCTTGTTGAACGGGAACTTCTCCATGCGCAGCTTTTCGTTGAAGGCATAGTTGGCCTGTATTTCGCCGTCCACCAGCATATCGGGGTACTTGTTGTGGAGCATCTCCACGGCGCGGCTCACGCGCTTGGCGCTGCCCTCCTGCACCACGCCAAAGCTGGAGTACGAAATCATGGCAATGCGCGGCTCAATGCCGAACTTTTTCACCGCCTCGTACAGCAGCTCGGTAGTTTTTACGAGCGCCGTCGAGTCGGGCGATTTTATGGTGCAATCGGCAAGGAAGAGCGGCCCGCGCTTGGTCATTATAATAAACATGCCCGCCACGTGGTTGTCGTCCTCGTAGGCGCTGATGACCTGCCGCACGGTGTTGAGCTTCTTGCCGTAGTCGCTGGAGAAAGCGGTGAGCATGGCGTCGGCGTCGCCCGATTCTACCATCATCAGCCCAAACATATCGTTGTTTTCCATTTTTTTAATGGCGTACTGGTAGGGCATACCCTTGCGCTGGCGCTTATTGAAGAGCTGCTGCGCGTACAGCTCGCGGCGCGCCTTCTCTTCTTCGCCGTAAAAGCGGATTATCTCTGCGCCGGTGAGGTCGAGGTTGCCATCGGCGCACAGCTGGGCGATTTTCTCCTTGCTGCCGAGCAAAACCGGCTGCGCCAGCTTGTCGTTGAGCATGGTCTGCGCAGCTTGCAGCACCTTGATGCTTTCGCCGTTGGGGAATACAATACGGCGCGGCTTCTCCTTAGCCTTTATGGTCATGTTGTTCATGAAGTCGCTGCTGCGCCCCATGCGGCGTTGCAGCTCAAACGAGTAAACGTCCCAATTGTCAATATTGCGGCGCGCCACGCCCGACTCTATGGCAGCCTTGGCAACGGCAACCGATATGCGCGAAATCAGGCGCGGGTCCATCGGCTTGGGGATGAGGTAGTCGCGGCCAAACGCCAGCCGCGTGTTGCCGTAGGCGGAGCTTACGCTATCGGGAACAGGCTCCTTGGCCAGCGCCGCCAGCGCCTTCACGGCGGCAATCTTCATCTCTTCGTTGATAGATTTGGCATGCACGTCGAGCGCGCCGCGAAAGATGAACGGAAATCCCAGCACGTTGTTCACCTGATTGGGATAGTCGGAGCGACCGGTGGCAAAGATAATGTCGGAGCGGGAAGCCATTGCCTCCTCGTACGAAATTTCGGGGGTAGGGTTTGCCAGCGCAAAAACAATGGGATTTGGCGCCATTAAGCGAATCACCTCCCTGCTCAAAATGTTGCCCTTGGATAAGCCCAAAAACACATCGGCATCCTTCATGGCCTCCTCAAGCGTGCTGATGCTGCGGGTGGTGGCAAACTCTTTTTTCATCCGGTTGAGGTCGGTACGCTTAGCGGTCAGCACACCCTTGCTGTCGAGCATCGTCAGGTTTTCGCGCTTTACGCCGAGCGAAATGTAGAGCTTGGAGCAGGCAATTGCCGAGGCGCCTGCGCCGTTGACCACAACGCGTACATCGCTCAGCTTTTTGCCGGCAACCTCCACCGCGTTGAGCAGCGCGGCGCTCGATATAATAGCCGTCCCGTGCTGGTCGTCGTGCATGATGGGGATGTCGAGCTCTTTTTTGAGCCGCTCCTCTATTTCAAAGCACTCCGGCGCCTTAATATCTTCGAGGTTGATACCGCCAAAGGTTGGCGAAATAAGCTTTACGGTTTCAATGAACTTTTCCGGGTCTTTTGTATCTATTTCAATGTCGAAAACATCTACATCGGCAAAAATTTTGAAGAGCAGCCCTTTTCCCTCCATCACCGGTTTTCCGGCAATAGCGCCTATATCGCCCAGGCCCAGCACCGCCGTACCGTTAGAGATAACCGCCACAAGGTTGCCCTTCACCGTGTACTTGTAGGCGTCGGCGGCGTTGTCGGCAATTGCCAGGCAGGGTTCGGCTACGCCGGGCGAGTAGGCCAGCGACAAGTCAACCTGCGTGCTGTACGGCTTGGTTGGAACAACTTCAATTTTTCCGGGACGACCCTCGGCGTGGTAGCTCAGCGCTGCCTTTTTCTGTATCTTGCTCATAGCTTCTAAAATCTGTAAAAAAACTTCTCCCCCAAGTTAGAGGGAGGCAAATGTACAAAATATTTTTCAGAAATTCCGGCTAAATCTTTTTTTGAGGTGCTATTGATGCGAGCGAAAGATGCTCAAGAGGAAACCTATCGGTAAACAGCATCCCGCTCAATAGCGGTTATGAGCGGCAAAAAACCTTATTGGTATTTAGCAGCGCTACTAACGGTAAATCCCGTAGATCCTGCCCCGAGCGTAGCCGAGAGGGATGGCATGTCGGTAGAAGATGACATGTTGGTTAATGTCGATAAATCCCTACGGGTAGGTTGTGCAAATCTACGTAATTTTTTCTGCTGATTTTTGCTGCAGAAATAATCATAATTCGCAGAATAGCAGGTAATCCGGAACGGATTACCGGTGCCGCCCTCTTTCAACCTTTAATGCGCATTGATACATTTCATATTTTATTCGTAACAAATTTATTTATAGAATATTATATGATTAAAAAAGCTGATTTTTGCAAGAAAAATTTTGCACCTTTTGCACACCCTACCCTGCGGGATTGTTTAGAGATGACGAATAAACAAGATATAACAGTTAATAAAGTTGTCGTCCCCCTCGGCTACGCTCGGGGCAGGCTCTGCGGGACTGCCCGGACAAGCGAGCATCCGCGCATCTCCGGCGCATCTCCGCTCCGTATGCTAAAGCATACGGTTAATAAAGTGT
>JAISAC010000036.1 GCA_031266935.1 Prevotellaceae bacterium | reverse complement strand
GAGCATTCGCACATCTCCGCTCTGTATGCTATCCGCTCCGTATGCTAAAGCATACGGTTAATAAAGTGTCGTCCCTGCGGGACTGCCCGTTGTAGAGACGTGGCGCGCCGCGTCTCTACACAGGTATGCTGCAATCCGTATGCTGCAAACCCCGCAGGGGTGACACGCTATTATCCGTATGCTTTAGCATACGGGGGTCGTCCCTGCGGGACTTAGCGGGAGCCTCCTGCTTGTCTCCGTATGCTGAAGCTCTTCTTTTACAGATGCTTAAATTTTAAGTTTAACATTTTTTGACAGAAAACTCCGCATCGCGTACAGGCGCGTAGCGCCTGTACGCGACAATTTGAGATACCTCTGCTTACCGTTATTTCTTTTTTGGCATTGACCAAAGGTTAATGGGCGACTCATTACCTCATTAAAACGATGAAATGGCCACGAAAAAAATGAGGTAATGAGGTTGGATATATCATGTAACTATGTGCTACTGAGGTTATTTTATTAAAAAAATTAGGGGATAGGGATAATGTCATCCTTAACACCCCACGGGCCAACCTCGATGTTCGTATCGAATACCACCGGATTAAGCGTTAAGCTGAAAATAAAGGTGTACGCTTTGCCCAAGCCAAAGGGGGTGGCAGGCAAGTTGATTGTTGCTGTGTTGGTTACTGTTAGGTCTGGGGTTGCTGTTGTAACGCTATACTCCAGCTCCACGTACATGTCGCCGGCAGTTGTAATCTCTTGCGGTATAAGCATCAGGTACTTATCGGTGCCGCATAAGTTGGAGGGAGCGGTGCTTAGCGTTGCCTCTCCGGAGAACAGCTGGTCGCCGGCCGCGTTATGTGCAAAATAAGGCTCAGCCGGCACCCAGCCGCCGGGCGTTGAACGGGTGGGGAAGGTATAGGTGCCAGCCTTTTTCACTGTGCCGACCTTATAGTAAAGCTTCAGGGATTTTACCTTTACGGTTGCGTCTGCGTAATCCGCCTGTAATTTGGCTGAAAATCCTACCATTGAGAGGATGTGGGCAAAGTTGAACTTTACCATTCCACCGTTGTCGCCGCCCGTTCTATCGTACGCCGTATCGGCCACCAGGTCTACCTGAGCCGAAGCGCTCTCCTGCGTGGTGAAGGTTATTGTCGGAACGGCGCCTGCTGCGTAGGAGGCAGCCGCGCCGCCTGCCTTAGAAAAGCCAAAGAAAGATACTTTACCCCAATCGTTGCTGCCCAACTTTGGCCAGTACTTGATGGGGCTATACGTCCAGCTGCTCGTTGCCCACGTTACATCAGCGTCCATAAAGTCGGGAGCGGTAGATAGGCTGCCGGAGCTCCACGCGCTGCTCGCTGTGTAGTAGGCAAATGCTTTGAATCCCCCGTTTGTTTGCAGGAGGGTAGCGGTTAGGTTGCTCGCCTTGGGCGCTGCTGCGCCGTAACCTTGCGGTATTCTGGGCAAAAACGTCCCGAAGCCAATGGCGTTGGATTCCTCCAGGGCCGCCGGCAAATTGTCAACTTCGTTGCTGGTGCACGACCACAACGCTAATGCAGCCGTAGCTGCCAAGAAATAATGCTTTTTCATGATGATCTAAATTTAAAAATTAAAAAAAAACGAAAACTAAAAAAATGATTTACTCAGAATGCGCCAAAGCGATAGCTTGAAACACCCATTCCGCAGGTTCGGGGTGGGTTACCACACGGGAATCTCCACGTTGGTGTTGTCGCCCCAGCCGTCCACGTCAACCTCAAACATGCCGTCTTTGCTGCCGGCTACGTTGGGCAGCACTATCAGGTCGTCGTCAGGCGTTCCCAAGCCCATCTCCACCCTCAGGCGTCCTCCTGCCGGAGTATTTTCGCGGCGAAGCAGGTCGGTAACGTTTCTTTCGACCTTATGCCACGATCCATCGGCAAGCTGGAAGTTCATCGACAGGATGTTATCGGCAGCTGCATCCGGCAGCCCCGCCGCCGTGCTCATGGCGCCAAAGGTGACGAACGTTGCCGTGAGCGTACCCGCGTCCGAGGCTTGGTCGAGCGTTGCTTGGATGAGCGTAAACCAGTACGCTGCCGGCGCGCTGCCGGTGACCTCCGAGGCCAAAAATACGCTCTCGGCCAGGCTGCTTAGCGACCCCGTATGCTCGCCTGCGTAGAGGTTGTGCGCGCCCTGCACGTAGGCAATAAGCTCTACCAGGACGCTCAGCCGCTTGGGGAGAAGCTGCAGCTTTGGGCGCGCCCTGCCGCGAATCATGCCGTAGTCCACCTCAAAGTCGTCCAAGTGGGCGGCGGCCAGCACGTCCGATGCGGACACGGTTACGGCCAGCGGCGCGGTGGCGCCGGACGCCGGCGCGCCCCTCGCGTACCGGTTGTTTGCCAGCAGCCGCACCGCGTTGGCGTAGGCCTCTGCGGTTTGGTAGCTCGCCGTCCCCCGAAACGAGATGTCGTCGTGCGAGTGCTCCGTTTCGTTGAACGCCAGCAGGCTGTAGCGGCCAGCGTACACCTTGAGGCTGTCGAGCGTAACGCTGTCGCGCATTTCGTTGGTGAGCAGCTGCGCCACCCTTGCGCCCGTTGCCCGGTCAAAGACGTAGATGCTCGTTCCTTCGGGGCAAACGCCGGCCTGCCGCCAATCGACCTCCACCCGTACCCAAACGCCCTGGTCGTCGAGGATGTCGCGGCGGCTATCGCAGCTCGAAAGCGCAGCCCAAAGGGACAGCCACAGCAGCGTGCGCGGTGCGCGTATTTTTGATTCTATGTTAGCCTGAGTTAGCATACGTTGGAGATACCTCCGTTTTTTTAGCGCACAGATGGCGCATGTTTGAAAGATTTTCACCGGTAAAATTTTCCCTACCTCGAACCTCCCCGATAGCGGGCTTTGCTGAACGTCCACTGCAGCGAAACGCCCACCTTGCACGGCACCACCCCCACAAACCGCATGGGAGCGCCCAGCCTCACCAGCTCGTGGCCGTCGTGGGTGTCCTCAACGGTGTAGCGGCGGTAGCTGTTCGTCAGGTAGCCCGCGCCAAGGGTAAGCTCCAGGCCCCACCCCTTGTACAGCGGGTGGACGTAGCCTCCCGATAATCCGGGCACAACGGTGTGCTCGCCCTGCACGCCGCGGGCGCTCTTGAGCTGGAAGTCGTAAAATCCGGCCAGCACAAACGCCCCGATAAACCATCCGCCCTGCCTGCGCAGCCCCGTTCTGTCGCTGAGCCAAAAGCGCCCTTCGACTCCGGCCGACTGCACCTGCCAGCAGAACGACCAGTCGCGCTTGAGCCACCAACCCCGCATAAAATCTGCGCCAACGCTCCAGCGCTCGCCTATGGGGACTTCTACCCCTACGTTGGGCGTTAAGGCCATGTTGTAGAGCAGGTTGGTTTTTATGGTCGCAACAGGGCGGTACACCCGCTGGCGCGTTAGAAACGAAATTCTCGGATCCTCGAAAAAAAACACCCTCGAATTTTTCTGCGCCACAAGCAAAAGCGGCTGCGCGAAGAGCAGCGTCGCGACCGTAAGCTTCCGTAATATTGTTAAGTACTTCATACTTTGCCATATAGTTTAAAACCGCTTTACTCCTGATCCCCCCGCTGGGGGGATTAGCAGCTGAGTACTGAAATGCCCTGATGGGCAATGCTCAAAGTCCTGCCGTGCCGAAGCGTAGCCGGCTGTATTTCAAATTGTCGCTTTAAATAATCCCGTAGGGATTATCGCTCGGTAGAAAACACGAATGGCGTCCCTTCTTTGGCATCCCGTAGGGATGCATCCCTACGGGATGCCGACAGCCACCGGAACGTTGCCTTTTCTACCGAGCGATTCATTCCTACGGAATGAGCAAAAGCGACAATTTGAAATGCACCCAAGCGTAGCCGGCTGCTGCATGCAATTCGTCCGGCTTTATGGGCTTCCCTGCAAAAGCGTTATGCGGGCGTGGCCGTGGCCGGTGTTGCCGGTCATGGTGCCGCCGCCGTTCCAGTTGGGCATGCCGATGGTGGCTCCGGCAGTTGCGCCGGTGTTCCATTCGCGACCTGCACCGTCTATCATGGAGGTGTTGGTAAAGATGATTTCTTCGCCCTCACTCCATGTGAGGCTTGCGCCGAAGGCGCTGTTGTAGTTTAGCGAGGCATCGCTGTCCTGCTCGCGCGGGTTGCCTGTAGAGGTGGGGACAATAGCCACACAGTTGGTCTTGCCGCTGATAAACGACGAGCCGCCACCCCCGCCGGCCGCTACCGCAAAGCCGTCTTGTCGAGCGGCGCCGCTACCGCCGTAATATCCGCCGCCGCCGCCACCTACGTGAGCATTGCTTCTTCCAGCGCTCCCCGCCCCAAAAGAGCCACTCGAAGTTGAATATCCTCCGTATGATACGCCCGCACCTCCCGATGTTTGCTCTCCACCTCTACCAGCGGTAGCATTAGTATTCCTGCCGGCCCTACCACCATTATACCCGGTTAATCCACCGCCGTTTCCGCCCCGTCCAATGTTCCCTTCATTACTAGCTCCTCCTCCTCCTCCTCCGGCCACCAAAATACGTGAATTCAGCGATGAACTATTGTTCCAGCTGTCGTTGAGCAAACGGAAATCGGTTGCCCCGCCGCCTGCCACGCCGGAACTTACACTGCCGCCGCCGCCATTGAATCCGGCCGCTGATTGGCCCACGTAAACATATATATTTGTTCCTTTTTTCAGGTGCATTTCACCGGCAACGTAAGCCCCGTTCCCGCTCGTGCTGCCGGCTCCGCCTGCGCCCCACGCTTCGAGCCTGTAGTCGCCGTCTTGCAGGGCGGTGAAGGTACGGGCGCCGCCGGTGTACTCCCAATCCCACTGTACGGTAGACAGGCTATTTTCGTCTATAGTCAGGTTGTATTTATAGGATTTTCCCGCTTCCAATTTCATCTCCGGCATATCAATGGGCCTCATTTCCGTAACATTTCCTACCCAGCGTGTCGTCACCTCCAGCGTTGCGCCGGATACGGTCTGCGGCGCCAGCATCAGCGTTCCGGCATCGGTCGAAACCGTAGTGTCGCCCTTGTCGCCGTTTTTTATCAGAGGTGTGCCGACAAGGGTGTTGTCGGCTACGGATAAGGTGTAGGCGCCTTTGTTTGCGTCATCCGGCGTATCCCATGTAAACCCCGTTGCAGTGAGATGCAGAGTATTGCTGCTATAAATGCCGGAGAGCTTCAGCTGCTTCAGCTCTACGTCAAGGGCTTCGCCATTGTCGGAGGTGTATTTTGCCGAAAACGTCACCTTCGCCATCACGTGGTCGAAATGCAGGGGCACCTTGCCGTCGTCGGTGTTGTCGGCGAGGTTCAACGCCGCCGCTACGCAGACGTCTTGCTGCAGCGCAGGCGACGCAGGCGGGGTTACGGTAAACGACGGGTAGCCGGTGTAGGCGTTGCCATCCACCAGCGAGATGCCGTTGGTTGCCGGGTCGGGGACGGGCGCTATGGCGAAGAAGCTGACTTTCCCGTGCGCTGCCGGCCAGTACTTCTGCGGCGCGTACGTCCACGAGCCGCCGCTCTTAGCGACGGGCTGCTCAAACATGAAGTTGGGGGTGCTGGTAGCTTCGACGGCGTCAAAGTCGGCGGCGGCAGTGTAGTGGGCGTACACGGCCATAGCGTTGAGGTTGTCCGTAGCGACGTCTCCCGCGCTGCGCGTCACGCCGCCGGAGGGGGAGGGCGCTTTTCCATCGGTAAATCCAACGGCTTTACCCTGCGGCTTTTCTGCTGCGACCTCCTGCACCTCGCGGCTGCACGCCGCAAGCGCAAGCAGCGCGAGGGCTGCGGCGTAAATCGCTATGCTCCTTGTTTTCATAGGTCTGCATGTTAGGTGGTTACTTGTAGCGGTAGGGGCAACGATTTTCGCCGCCTTACGCTGAAAATAAGGCTGCTCCTCTTGCTTATAAAAAAAGAAATGCTTAAATTTGCGCGATTGTGTGTGTGTGTGTGTGTGTGTGTGTGTGTGTGTGTGTGTGTGTGTGTGTGTGTGTGTGTGTGTGGAAAATCACAGCAATATACAATTTTTTTAAGTTAAAAAAACCGCATGAAGGAGAAATTTTTTGTATCATTTTTGTTCTTAAAAATAGATGATTAAGGCACAAAAGTAATGTATATTTTTTATTGTGCCAAAAAATAATAAAAAAATTTACATACATTTGCAATAAATGTAAAAATGCTCGCTCCGACTTGTAATCGGAGTGGCAAAAAAAGACAAACGAAAACGCGCCGATTACAAA
>JAISAC010000021.1 GCA_031266935.1 Prevotellaceae bacterium | reverse complement strand
CCCCTGCTGTTTCAAACGGGCTACCTCACCATTAAGCAGAAAGAGCTAGTATTTGGCCAACCCCGGTACACGCTTGGAGTTCCCAACGAAGAGGTAAGGGAGTCGCTTTTGGCGAGCTTGCTGAGCGTTTACAGCAGCTACCCTACAGAGCAAATCCCTACCCTGATGCAGCAGGTACAGGAGCAAATATGCGCAGGAGATACCTCCGGCATGGAGCGAAACCTGCGTATGCTGCTGGCGCATATTCCCAACACGCTGCATATCGAAAAGGAAGCCTACTACCATTCCCTCTTTCTGCTGCTGATGAAAACCCTCGGCTTTGACATTCAGGGAGAGCTGCTCACCAACATCGGACGGATTGATGCGGTGTGGCGTCAGCCCGGGTTAACGGTGGTTGCCGAGGTAAAGTACCATGCCAAAAAGAAAGCCGAAAATTTGCTGGACGACGCGATGAAGCAAATCCGCGACCGCCGCTACTACGAAGCGTTTCTTGCCGACGGAAAGGTTACGCTGATGGGCATTGCCTTTTCCGGCAAAGAGGTGCGGTGCAGGCTGGAAAATGTAAGCTGATTAGCGTATTTTGGCTAACCGATACACTACTACTCCATCTCACTACTACTTCCATTCTATTATTCCATAAAAAAAACAGCTATTTTAATCAAAACATTCAACATTCTCACTACGATGAAAAACTTTCGACTCTCAACCTTTACCTTAGCATTTGTTTTATGCACCGGCGCGGCCTTAGCAGCGCCCATGCAGCGTGAGCTATCTTCCGGATGGCAATTCCGGCAGGCGCGGTTAACCAATTGGTATCCGGCAGCAGTGCCGGGTGTGGTGCACACCGATTTGCTGGCCAACAAGCTCATTGAAGACCCTTTTTTTCGCCTCAACGAGCGAGGATTACAGTGGATTGACAAGGAAGATTGGATTTATCAAACCTACTTTAGCGTAAGCAGGGAAGAGCTGGAAAAAAGCAACATCCGCCTTCACTTTTATGGCTTGGACAACTACGCCGACGTGTATCTGAACGGCGAAAAGGTGCTTGCTGCCGACAACATGTTCCGCGAGTGGACGGTAAGCGTCAAGGACAAGCTCAAGCAGGATAGCAACCTGCTCTACATCTACTTTCATTCGCCCATAAAGGTGGATATTCCCAAGTTCGACGCGCTGCCTTTTCAGTACCGCACAGGACCCGACCAGTCGGAGAATGGCGGGATTTTCGACAAGCGCGTGAGCATTTTTGCCCGCAAGGCCGGCTACCAGTACGGCTGGGACTGGGGGCCTCGCTTTGTAACCACGGGCATTTGGCGTCCGGTAACGCTTGAGGCGTGGAGCAACGCGCGCATAGAGGATGTGCACATCCGGCAAAAGGAAGTCAGCAGCAGCCGCGCAGCTGTTGCCGCCAACGTAGAGCTGCTTTCCGATGCCGATTTGGCGGGCGTGAAGGTCGTAGTCAGGGATAAAAATTCCGGCAAAGCTTACGGCGAAAAAACGCTTAACCTTCGGCAAGGCCTCAACAGTGTATCCGTTGACTTTACTATAAAGAAGCCCAAGCTGTGGTGGAGCAATGGGCTGGGAGAGCCGCACCTCTACACCTTTCGGGTAGAAGCGCTGGGCGCCTCCGGAAGCATCGATGCAAAAACCGTTACCACCGGATTGCGCTCGCTCAGGATAGTCAACAAGCCCGATGCCGACGGCGAGGCGTTTTACTTCGAGCTCAACGGCGTGAAGGTATTTGCCAAGGGCGCCAACTACATTCCGCAGGATAACTTTTTGCCCCGCGTTACGGCGGCGCAGTACGAAAAAACCGTGCTGGATGCCGTAAACGCCAACATGAACACCCTTCGCGTGTGGGGTGGAGGCATTTACGAAAACGACCTGTTCTACGAGCTGTGCGATAGGCATGGCATCATGGTGTGGCAGGATTTCATGTTTGCCTGTAGCCTCTACCCGTCCGAAGGAGCGTTTTTGGAGAACATCCGTCAGGAGGCCATTGAGAATGTGAAGCGCCTGCGCAACCACCCCTCCATTGCGCTATGGTGCGGCAACAACGAGGTGTACTACTTTTGGACACTCTGGAATTTCGACGAGTACTACCGCAAGCAAAGCCCCGAGTACGAAAAAATTATCTGGAAGCAATATACCGATTTGTTCGACGGCGTGCTGCCCGAGGTGGTGTCTGTCCACAGCCCGGGCACGTTCTACTGGCCGTCGTCGCCCTACAACCGGAACAAGGACGAAGACCACAACGGCGACCGCCACTATTGGGGCGTGTGGCACGGCAACGTCCCAACCTCCGATTTCAACGTGGTGAAAAGCCGGTTTTTTAGCGAGTACGGTTTTCAGTCATTCCCCGAGTTGGCGTCGGTAAAAATATTTGCGCCCGACAGCGCCGACTGGAGCATCACCTCGGAGGTAATGATGGCGCACCAGCGCGCCGGCGACTACGCCAACCTCCGCATTGCCGACTACCTGAAGCGGGAGTACAGGCTGCCCCAAAAATTTGAGGATTTCCTGTACATGAGCCACGTGCTGCAGGGCGATGCCGTAAAAACAGCCATTGAGGCGCACCGTCGGGATATGCCCTACTGCATGGGGACGCTCTTTTGGCAGCACAACGACTGCTGGCCTGTGGCGTCGTGGGCAAGCCGAGACTACTACGGCCGCTGGAAGGCGCAGCACTACTTTGCCCGAAACGCCTACCGGGATATGCTGGTATCACCCGTTGTTGACGGCCAAAAGCTGAGCGTATTTGTCGTTTCGGACAGGCTAACGCCCACCGAGGGGCTGCTGAACCTGAAGGTTATGAAGCTGGACGGAACGCTTGTCAGCGAGGTGAGCAAAAACCTGAAAATTCCGGCCAACGCCAGCCAGAAGCACCTGTCGCCGGAGCTTGACAGCCTGCTCAAGGGTACGCCGCGCAACGAAGCGCTGGTGGCGGTGCAGCTCACCGACAAGTCGGGAGAGGTGTACAGTAACCGCTGCTTCCTGACGCTGCAAAAAGACGTTGACTTTCCGGCGCCCAACATCTCGCGCAGCGTCAGGCCTGTGGCCGATGGATTTGAGGTAACCCTGCAATCGGACAAGTTTGCCCGCGCCGTATTTCTATCCCTTAGCGGAATTGATAACTTTTTTGAGGACAACTACTTTGACATCCTGCCCGGGCAAACGGTAAGGGTATTGGTCAAAACATCGCTTCCGGAAGCCGAATTTAGCCGGCAGCTGAAGGTGAGAACGATTGTAGCGGAGAGCTGAAATTTTTAACCTGCAATAATTTTACTCCGGATGAAGCTGAGAGATGGTTTTAGCGGACAGCGGCAAATTGCTGTTCCTCCAGCGGTGATAAGAGGAATAGAGAAGCACAAAACAGGTAAGGATTTGATACTTACCGATATTGGGTTTTACCCCAAGGCTGCCCACCACTACCGGACGCGCCCCAACGGTGGCGCCGAGCACATTTTCATATACTGCACCAACGGTCAGGGTTGGTTTGAGGTAAACGGAGACAGGAAAAAGATTACCGAAAATCAGTTTTTCATCATTCCCGCCGGTATTCCCCACAGCTACGGAGCGGCCGAGATCGCTCCGTGGACAATCTACTGGATGCACTTCAGGGGTGAAAAAGCGCTGTCGCTGGTATCGCCGCTCGTGCGCAACGGCTGCAACCGCATAGATATGAGCGACGAGTCGCGCATTGAGCACCGAATACAGCTGTTTGAGGAAATTTACGCCGTGGTGGAAAGCGGATTTACCAACGAAAACATGCTCTACGTCGGGCTTTGCCTGTACCACTTTCTGGGTACGCTGCTTTACGTAAAGCAGTTCAGGCAGATAGGAGTTAGCAAGGTGAAGGGTGACGTTGTAGATTTGGCCATTCACTACATGCACGAGAACATGGAAAAGGACGTTAGCATGTCCGATTTGGTTAAGTTTTTAGGCTACTCTGCCTCGCAGTTCAACGCCATCTTCAAGCAGCGGGTTGGCATACCCCCCAAGCAGTACTACATCCAGCTGAAAATACGCGAGGCCTGCAAGTACTTGAACTTTACTAATATGAAGATTAACCAGCTGTGCTATAAAGTTGGTATTGAAGACCCGTTTTACTTTTCCCGCATGTTTACAAAAATCATGGGGTGCTCCCCCATAGAGTACAGAGAGATGAAGAAAGGGTAGGGGGGAGTTCTCGCTATGGAATATTTTGCGTACATTTGTGGAAAAATTTAAACACACGGCTGTGTTTTTACAGCATAACCTAAACTATGGGAAATCCAAAAGCATTTTTAAGCGCTGCCCGCAAGGAGGCGGGATACAGGGCGCTCAATGACCGCATAGGCGACTACGCCGAGGTGGAGCAAACCCTCAACTCAGAAGACCGACGCCTGCAAGCCTCGCGCTGCATGGATTGCGGCGTACCGTTCTGTCACTGGGCATGTCCGCTGGGCAACTGCCAGCCCGAGTGGCAGGACGCCCTCTACAAGGGAAAATGGCAGGAAGCGTACCGCCTGCTCACCGCCACCAACGATTTCCCGGAGTTCACGGGGAGGATATGCCCTGCCCTGTGCGAAAAATCCTGCGTGCTTGCGCTCTCCCACGAAGCTGTCACCATACGCGAAAACGAGGTTGCCGTTGCCGAAAAGGCGTTCGATGAGCTCTACGTCACGGCGCACCCGCCCAGGATCAGGCTGGCGCAGCGGGTTGCCATCGTTGGCTCCGGCCCGGCCGGCCTCTCTGCCGCCAACCGCCTTAACCAGGCCGGCTTCTGCGTTACCGTTTACGAAAAAGACGAAGCTGTTGGAGGGTTGCTTCGGCTGGGCATTCCCGATTTCAAGCTCAACAAAAAAATTATTGACCGCCGCATAGCGCTGATGGCGCAGGAAGGGATAAAGTTTATCACCGGCGTCGAAGCCGGAAAAGATATTTCGCCGGAGCAGCTGCTGGCAGAGTACGACGCCGTTTGCCTCTGCATAGGGGCCGGCGTACCGCGCGATTTGGAGGTCGAAGGGCGGGAGCTCGGCGGCGTTTACTTTGCGCTGCAATTCCTCCGCCAGCAAAATCGGGTGGTTGATGGCCGCCAAATACCGCCGCAGGAGCGCATATCGGCAAAAGGAAAGCACGTTTTGGTCATCGGTGGAGGCGACACGGGCAGCGACTGCGTAGGTACGTCTATCCGGCAGGGGGCGCTGAGCGTTACCCAAATAGAGATTATGCCCAAGCCGCCCGAAGGCGAAAATCCTGATACCCCCTGGCCTGCATACCCCCTGGTGCTGAAAACCTCTTCCTCGCACGAGGAAGGGTGCACAAGGCGCTGGCTGCTGGATACCCGCAGGTTTACGGGCGAAAACGGCACGGTAACCTCCGCCGAAGTCGAGGCGGTAGCGTGGACGCGCTGCCCCGACACCGGCCGCTCGCTGCTGAAGCACACTGGCCGCACGGAAGTTATAAAAGCCGATTTGGTGCTCCTGGCAATGGGATTTGTGCACCCCGTGCACGAAGGGTTGGTGAAGGAGTTGGGGGTAGCGCTCACCGAGCGCAAAAATATCAGCGTTGCCGGCGGCAACCACACCTCGGCAGCCAAAGTTTTTGCCGCCGGAGACGCTACCCTGGGGGCAAGCTTGGTTGTTCGCGCTATTGAATCGGGACGTAAAGCCGCCAACGGAATAGCGGAATGCCTGATGAGCAAGTAAAAAAGGGTACCTTCACGCTTTTATGGAGCCGGTTTTTTTCGGAGATCAATGCACCGTTTCCCACCGGCTCAGCCCGCGCTCTTTTTCGCTGAACTCCGCGCCGATTTTTACCAGCTGCCGTCCGTCGGTGGTGTAGGGAATTAAATAATTCTTGGAATCAATTTGCTCCAGCGCTGTTTCGGCCGTACCGTGACCGGCCATTTTAAATTCAAAAACGTAAATTGCGTCGGCTGTTTTTATGACGGCATCTAT
>JAISAC010000162.1 GCA_031266935.1 Prevotellaceae bacterium | reverse complement strand
TGCTTCAGCATACGGGGACAAGCAAGAGGCTCCCGCTAAGTCCCGCAGAGCCTGCCCCGAGCGTAGCCGAGGGGGACGACACTTTTATATCTGTTATATGTTATTTATTTCTTATCCCTTAGCTGCGCCCGCCGCTTCTTGCAAAATTGACCGATTTGGATTACCTTTGAAATTTTATACGTAATGGAGTTACGTAATGGAGTTTTAATCATTTGAAACGTCGAAGTTAAACCCGAAAAGATTATGCTAAAACAACTCTCTTTTTTGTCGCTTGCCCTGCTTTCGCTTGCTGCAGCGCGCGCGCAGCAGTATGAAATTCACGTAAAAATAGAAGGGCTGCGCGACTCCAATATTTACCTTGGCTACAGCTACGAGGATGCGCGCTACGTGGTCGATACCGCCACGATGGACGGCAAGGGCCGCGCAGCGTTCAAAAAAAATAAAAAGCTGGAAAAGGGCGTTTACTTTGTGGTTACGCCCGGATCGGATTACTTTGAGCTGCTGATGACCGACAACCAGCAGTTCTCCGTAGCCACTAAGCGCGATAGCCTTTTTGACCGCTTAGCGTTTGCCGGATCACCCGAAAACCAGCAGTTCTACGCCTACCAAAAATTTCTGCGCGAAGAGCGGCGCCGGATAGACGCCACCAAGGAGCGGCAAAAAAAGAACGAGGAGGGGAAAAGCGATTCGGTAGAAATCTACCGGCAGCAGGTGGAGGCCGCAGAGGACAGCATAGAGCGCTACATCAAAAATCTTGCGGCGCAAAACAAGGGCAACTTTCTGGGAACGCTGCTCACCGCCTTGCGGCAGATAGATATGCCGGAGCTGGATATCCCCGAAAGCGTTGCAAACAAGGACTCGCTGCGGCGGCTGCGCACCTACGAGTACCGCCGCGACCACTACTTCGACAACTGCAATTTTGCCGAAAGCGGCCTTATCCGTACGCCGTTCTTCAAGTCCAACCTCGACTTTTTCTTCCAGAAGGTGCTTTACCCCGCGCCCGATACCATCATTAAGTACGCCGACAGGCTCATTGAGCTTTCGCGCGCCGGCGACGAAATGTTCCACTACATCACCGAGTATCTTTTTCAGCACTACCAAAAATCGGAGTACATGGGGCACGACGCTATTGTGGTGCACCTTGCCGACAAGTACTACCTGTCGGGCCTGGCAACCTGGGCTTCGGACAAGTACAAGTCGGAAATAAAGGAGCGCGTTGACAAAATGCGCCACAGCCTGATTGGCAGCGTCGCGCCGGAGCTGCTGCTGCCAACCCACGAAAATGCCTACGTATCGCTGCTCAAAACGCCGGCCGAGTTTACCGTTTTGTGCTTTTGGGAGCCTAACTGCGGACACTGCAAAAAGGAGCTGCCGCTGCTTTGGGACCTCTACCAAAAGCTTCGCGACAAGGGCCTCGTGGTATTCACCGTGTATACGCAGTACAAGCGCTCCGAGTGGGATGCCTACATTGCCGAGCACCAGTACGACTGGGTTTATGCATGGGATGGCGTTGAAGGCGCCGACCGCAGCGGCAAGCCCACAACGTTCTCGGTTGGCTCCAACTTCCGTGCGCTGTACGATATCTACAGCACGCCAACCATTTTCCTGCTGGATAAAAATAAGAGAATCATCGCCAAGCGAATGAGCATCGAAACGCTCGAAAAAATTCTAAACGACGAAATGAGAAGAAGCAGGTAGGAATCGGATGGCTACTCAGGCAGAGAGAGGAGGCGAGTTACCCGCAGGCCAGCGACCTGCGGGGGAGGGGGATATGATGGGTGGCGAACCTGCTGCCTGAAAGGCAGGATTTTGCTCACTTCGTGTTTTTTTGGGTGTTCGCGAGTTCGCTTCGCTCAGTTCGTAACCGCAGGTCATCGACCTGCGGGAGGAGAGGAGAGGAAGGTGGAGTACAAGAGTAGAAGTTTTTGGCCGGACCTTCCCGCTTTCGCGGGGAATGGCGGGTGCAGTGGAGCATCCCTTTGCCCCCATTTTTTGTAAAATTACTCCCATAAATTTTCGTATAATGCAAAAAATGTTAATGGAATGACGAGCTTATAAATTAATTTTTTACCTTTGTTTGATATATTGTTTTTACTTCGGGGAAGGTTATTTTATCAGGATAGAGTTGTCGTCGGTTTTTATAATAGGAAGAACGATAAACGGATGAAGATACGCATTGCTTTTATGCTGCTGCTGCTTGCGCCTTGCGCGCGCGCGCAGCAGGAGGTGCAGCTTAGCCAATATATGTTTAATGGTCTAACGCTCAACCCTGCGCTGGCGGGTAGCTACGAGGCGCTCAACGCGCAGGCGCTTTACCGCATGCAGTGGGTGGGCTTTGACGGCGCGCCGCGCTCGGAGGTTGCCTCGGTTGACGGCCTCATTACGCAGAGCAACAGCATGGGCTGGGGCTTGTCGCTGGTGGGAGAGCAGGTGGGGTTGATGAAGACCATGGGCGCCTACGCCAGCTACTCCTACCGCGTACGCCTCAACCAGCTCGACGACAGGCTAAGCCTCGGCCTGTCGCTAGGCGCTATGCAGGAGCGCTTTGGCGGAGTGGCTGCCGGCGGATACAGCAACAACGGGCTGCCGCTCTACGACGACGCCGACGACGTGCTGGCGCCCGAAACCCGCTGGCGCCCCGATTTCCGCGTGGGCGCCTACTACAACTACGGAAAGATAGCCTATGCCGGGCTATCCGCATCCAACCTTGGCAGCTTTATCAGCCTACAGCCCGACTCGCTGCACCTGAATAATCCGCACATATACCTCAACGGCGGCTACCACCACTACTTTACCGACGAGTGGAAGCTCTCGCCGTCGCTGCTGGCGCGCTACACGCTCAACGAAAATCCGGTGGTGGATGGCAACGTGGCCGTTTCGTACAACGATAAAGCCTGGATAGGGGTGGGGGTGCGCATGGTGCTCCCCCTAAACGGGCAGCAAAGCAACCTGAACAACGCGCTGGCCATAATGGCGGAGGTGTGGGTAACGCAATCCCTGCGCTTAGGATACTGCTACGACTACGCCATGTCCCGCCTGAGCGGCGTGCAAAGCGGAAGCCACGAGGTCTCGGTAGGGTTTACGCTGGCAAGAAAGGTTGTGGTAGCGAAAGACCCGAGAAGCTTTAAGGCAATTGATAATTAATAATTGATAATTAATAATTAATAATTAATAATGGGCAATGAGTGCATTTGACTACGTCGATTTTCAATTCAAATTGTCGCTTTTGCTCATTCCGTAGGAATGAATCGCTCGGTAGAAAAGGCAACGCTCCGGTGGTTGTCGGCATCCCGCAGGGATGCATCCCTGCGGGTAGGGTGTGCAAAAGGTGCAAAATTGTTCTTGCAAAAATCAGCTTTTTTAATCATATAATATTCTATAAATAAATTTATTACGAATAAGATATGGGATGTATCAATGCGCATCAAAGGTTGAAAGAGGGTGGCGCCGGCAATCCGGAACGGATGCACTGCTACTCTGCGAATTATGCTTCTTTTTGCAGCAAAAATCAGCAGAAGAAATTACGTAGGTTTGCACACCTTACCCTACGGGTGGGGTGAAATTTGCAAGCAAATTATTACTATCAAATTGGTTTGAGGCGATATAGCAGCTACTTACTAAAAAAGAAAAACAGGCTACCCTGCGGCGGAGGATGAGCCGGCGGGAGGTGAAATATCTGGAAGTTTAAAGAATTTGACGCAAAAAATATATGAATAAAAAATTTTTTATAGCGTTGCTTGCAGCTGCGCTGAGCGCAGGTATAAACGTAGCTAAAGGAGCAGAACATACGACTTCATGGATGAATGAAACTGACAGTATTGAGTATTCCATTGATCTGTCGGCGAACGGATGTTGGTATAGCCTTGATCTTATCAAAGGTCACGATAGCATTATAGCTGTTGGGATTGGAGCAAAGGGCATAAATAAGGCGACTTTTTCAAGGTCTGGTAAAGACACAATTCTTGTAGTTCTATCAAAAACCCAAATAAAATACGGTTCTGTTACGAGTAATATGACAGGAGTTACTTACTCTTTGTTGTCAACTGCGAATGAGGATACCGTAAAAATTGAAGTTGATCTTTCCAAAATAACTACGACTCTTAGCTACCTGATTTCTATTGCAACGGTGCCTCAAAAACCTTCACAGGATGATGATGACTATACAGTATTGGTAAAGATAGGAGATGAGGTTATAAAAGACGAAATAAAGATAAAAAAAGGAGCAAGGCCGAGAGTGAAAGAAGCCATCCAGCCGGATGCCCTAACGTTGAAAGTTACTAAGAATGATATTAAGTTAATACCTGTTATTGTTGGTAAGGATTCTACACGTGTTGGTATGTTGACATTTAAGGGTGATACAATTGGCGCTTCAACGAATGATTACGCAAGTCGCTATAGCGGAGGCTTAAACAAGAGTAATCTCTACGAAGTTGGGTGGAGAAAAGCAGAAGTTGAGGGATCCTCTGAACCCACACAAAGTGAGCAATCCCTTCCTACAGTTGACAGTAAATTCTTTAAAGCTCTTGACGATAAAACTTTTTATCTATATGGATATAAATACGTTACTTCTGACGCTTGCAAGTTAGATACCACCCTGTACATAGCCGTGTGGGTAAAAAAAGACTATATTCCAGAATTTGGAAGAAATGTTGATAACCGTTTCGTTACGCGCGGTGAGAACGACAACTGCAAAGTACAATACGTTATTGACAGCTTGCCCTACATAAAAGATGTTGTGGAGACGGGCGGTACCTACATAGATACCATCCAGATAGATTCGGTAGCGCGCACCATTATTGTTAATGGACAAGAGATCAAAACCGATACGCTGGCCTACCACTCAGGCTGGAAAAGCGGCGCGGCAGATACGCTGCTGCTGGACGAGGGCAACAGCTACGAGGTGGTGTATAGGTTCCGCTACAAGTACGCTCATCCCGACAGCATAGCCGTATCCGATACTATCAGGTTTGGCGTACCGTACAGCATAATTACCCTTGCCGATGTTGACACAATATTCACCGGTACGCTAAAAGATATCTCCGTGCTGAAGAACGATACCGTAGGCATAGGCGTTGCCGGCGGGTGTGGCGGCTTCGTACCGCCGCCGCTAACGTTGAAGGTAGATAGCGCCTACGGCGCGGCAACCTATCGCGACAGCGGCTTTACCTCCCGCGGCGGCAAGATAGTAGTCAAAAAAGATGACACGAAGTCGGATAGCCTCTACGTAGAGTACATCTCTGCCCCCGATTATCAGGGTCTTGATACGTTTTTTTACCGGGTAGCAACGGTTTCGGGCAATGTCGACGCCGACACCTTCAAAATCGACACCGTAGTTGTTCGCGTAGAGCCGGTGTATGCCCTGCTGGTTACCAAAACGGTGGATAGCGTGGCCAACCGCAAGGGCGTTGTTCGCCGCGCAGGTACCACCAACCCCGACCCCAACCTCGACAGCATTTTTGTGGGCGACACGGTTTACTTCAAAATCAAGGTGTACAACATCGGCAAAAATTCAATAGCGGACTCCACCATTTTTGTTCGCGATACTTTCCCGCCGACAATGGGTAAACTCGACGTGCCGAGCGGAGCAGCGGAGATAGCATCGCCTGCTATCGGATACAAGTGGGAGATATCAGGGACAACAGGCCTTGCCTGCAACGACTCCGCGGAGTTTACCTACCGGCTTGTGGCGCGCGACACCGCCATTGCCATCCCCGACGCCAACAAAGTACGCGCGGCGGTTACTTTGCCTCCAAACAGCTTCGATAATCCTCCGCCTCCGGATACTACCATTGCCGCAAGCGATACCTTGCTGCTGAGTATCTACGAAAGCATAGACGTTAGCTTTACCCAAAGAATAGACACCGCCGGCGGCACGACCGATGCGCTTACGTGCGACAGCCTGTACCAGCCGGTTAAGTTCCTGCTTACTGCTACCAACGCAGGCAGCTCGCCGCTGCACTCCGTTGAGATTACCAGCAAGCTGCCGGCGGGGATGAGGCTGGATTCGGCCACGTTCAACCTGGTAACAAAAACCGACACCACGCCGTTTGATGCGGGTAGCACTCCATCCTCTACCGGCAACGGCGACACGACCTACACGTGGCATTTGAGTCGGCGGATAGGCCCCGACTCGGCGCTGCAGGTTGTTGTTTACGCCTCGGTGGGAGGGGTAGATACGTTCCGGATAGCGTCGAATGCCTTTGAGGGCAGCGGCAAGGCAGATGTCGACTCCGCGGATAACGGCGACGGTAAGCGCCTTGTTGTTATTTTTCAGCCGGAGATAAAGCTTACCGTGGAGAAGTGGGCAAAGAAGGACCCCATAAACGGAACGTACATTGGTCAGGGCAGCACGGTGGAGTACAACATTGCGGTAACCAACAACAGCCTGCTCCCGCTGCGCGGCGTGGAGGTGCGGGATACCCTGTTCAAGACCTACCTGAAGCCCGATGACCAGCGAAACGGCAGCTTGCCGGAAGCGAGCGACGGGCGGCTGGTATGGGACGCCGCCAACGGCGACTCTTCCTTTGTGTGGACAATACCTTACTTGGGCGTGGGCGCAGACAACAAAGCTGATACCTTGAGCTTTTACGTAACGGCAAACGAAATGACGCCTGCTGACGAGAACGGCAATCCTACCGATAGCGTGAAAAATACCGCCTACGCCTACCTTCCGCTGTACTACGGCAAGGACAGCGTTGTTGGCCTTGACAGCGTTAAAATAATAATTCAGGAGGGGGTTAACCTGGTTCTGCATGCATCCATAGACCCTCCACAAGGCCAAAGGCAGAACGATACGGTAAGGCTAAAGATAGTAATTACCAACGTCTCATCGAATAATGAAGGTGTAAGCAAAGACATAACGGTAAAAATAAATTTCAACGAGGATTCGCTAAAGTGGATAGATTCTGCGCTAACGGTAAACAGCACCTACGACCCAACAGGCAACATTTGGACTATTCTCGTTCCCAGCGGTGGTAACCCCCCGTACTCGCTCGACGCAGGACGCTCCGACTCCATAACGCTTACGCTGCTGGCGAGAGAAAAGACAGGCGAAACGAAGCTGGGTGGATACATCGTAAGCTCTCCATACAAGAGTGTAGACGGTGATACCGTCTACGCTGCGCTGCAAGTAGTAGAAAACCCCGTTGACCTGCGCGTAGAGAAAAAGGCAGCCCAAGCCCCCATCTATCTCGCGAACGGGGAGGCAACCATACGCGATACCATTACGCTGTTCTCCTCAAAGAGCGCTATTGGCAATATTACGCTGACAGATACGCTACCCGACGGCATAGCGTCAGGTTGCATTGAGGTTACATCTTTGCAGGGCGTTGTATTATCGCAGGGAACGGATTATGGCATTACCAATGGTAAAATCCTCAAGTGGGGGCCTGTTTCGTTATTATCTCCTCCGCAGGATACCATCATAATAGTAACCTACAAGGTGAACAACCCGGGGCAATACATCAGCGTAGCTTACGCCCGCTGCGACAGCATAGAGGCCACGTGGAGCAACAACGCTGCGCTGAGTGCAGTGGAGGTGCGGGCAAGAACAAGCTTAAAGGCCGAACTTAAGGTAAAGGTGCTGCACCCGCAGCTGGGCGCCCCGACGGGTGTGCTGGAGGGCGATACCATAGTCTATACGCTGGTGGCATCGCACACTACCGAAAGCGATACAACCGCCGAAAACGTTACCCTTGCCTTTGCTCCCTCCATTGTTACCACCGATTCGACCGTATTCATCTCGGCGCGGCATGGCAGCGACGTCAAGACCGACGCCTCCAAAGGTATCATATTTAGCGGTATAAATATACCCGGAAAGGAAGGTGAAGGTGCGGATAGCATTGTAATGCTGGTGCGGGTTAAGCCCAACGCTTCTGCTGTTAACTCTTCGGACAGCATTCGCTGCACGGGCTACCTTGTGTGCAGCAACGATGTGAACTTCGAAGACGATACCGCAAGGTTTGCGCTGAAAGCGCTACGCAACGAAGTTGATTTGAGCATTAGCGTAACGCCTGTTGACACGTTCTTCTACCTGTCCGACGCGCAGGGGGCGGTGCGTACGCCGGGCTTTACCTATAGCATCACGGTGCGCAACACCCGTAGCGCAGCGGTAACTGTAAACAACGTTTCCATACTTTACCGCGTTCCTTTCGGCTTCGGCTCGCTTGCCCCCGGTGACGTAAATATAACCACCAAACAGGGTTACAACGACGGCAGCAGCATGGAGGTGTGGCAGTGGGATTTAGGTAACGCTACATTCGAAAACTCCAACAGCTACGATATAACAATTAGCAACCGGAACATTCCGTATGACAAGGCGGGTAAGTACGAGAGCTACTTTACCGTATCGGCCGGCGAGCTGGAGGCCGACCCCGTCAACAACGCGGTGGCGGCTACCGCAAAGGCAGGCTACGATGTTGACCTCAGCGTAGATAGCATTTGGCTGTTTAACAAAAACGACAGCGCAACCTACCGGCAAGGCGACACCATTGGCGTTCGCGTAAGGCTCTCCAACAAGCATGGCCGCGAGGATGGCGAAAACGTAAAGGTTTCGGTGGTCAACCCGGATGGCTTTACGGCGGTAGAAAAAACCCTTCCCCACGAGCTTTTGGACAACCTTGCCGCAAAAACCGGCGTGCTGTACGATACGCTGTGGTTTGCTATTGATACCTTTACCACCGTCTCCGGCGGGCCGCTCCGCCTCAGGGTTGCGGCAAGCGCCGACGATGTGAGCCTCAATCCCCATACGTCGCCGGTAACGGATAGCGTGTGGTCGGCCTGGTTTAGCGTAGCGAAAGGCGCCGACGCCCGCGTGTGGGTAGAGAAGGTGGAACATGCGCCGCCCTACTACTCCAACCTGAGCTACACCATTGCCGTAGCCAACTTCGGGCAGTACAGGGCAACCGAGGTAACGCTGTACCACGCGTTGCCGGATACGTTTGCCGTTGACTCGGTTCGCATAAAAACGAGCAATATGAATGCCATGCTGCTGCCGCAGAGCTACCCCAACCTCGCTGCCGGCGACGGGTGGCGCCTGGGAACCGTAGATGTAAATACAGATACCGCCCGCATTACCCTGTACGTAACCTCCGACTCGGCGCCTGCAACGCTGCCCATTGCCGGCTACATTGCCTGCGCCAACGACTACAACGCAAGCAACGATACCATTGGCAGGTTTGATTCGGCAGATTCCTTGAGGCTGAAGGTAGCCAAAAACCCGTACCACCTGAGGCTGACAAAAACGGCTGCCGGCCCCTACAGCAGCATTACGGATACCATTGCCTATACGCTGGTGCTCGCCAATGTGGGCGACAGCACAGCTTACAGCGTGAGGATAACGGATACCATACCGGAGGGTTTAAGGCTTCTGGACTATGCTTTTCAGCAGCCTGATACGGCGTACTACGGCGCCGTCGATTCTGCTTTTATGGTTTGGAGCATAGCCTCAATCAATCCAAATGTAAACGACACGCTCATAATCAGATATTTGCCATACGAGGCGGGGCCGATAGTCAACAAGGCGCAAATCGTAAGCGTTGATGTCACCAACCATCCTTTTGACCCGGATGCAAAAAACAGGCGAGATCACGCGTGCGTTGATACTGTAAAGGTGCACTCGGCCCAGCAAATCAGCATCACGATTGCTACCGTTAACCTTACGACCGGCGGCACGAGTACCGCCAGCTTTACGCAGGGCGATACGGTGCGGATTACCGTCAAGGTGGAGAAAACCCTTCCCGAAGAAAAAGCCTTAGGCATAAAAATTACGGCGGACACGGCGAGCTTTGGCGACAGGCTGAACTTTTACAGCTACGATACGGCTAATGTCTGCCAGCTGGAGGACAGCAAATTTGACTTCGACTCCTTTGTCTGGACGCTCAACCTCGACACGTGCCCGGACGCGAGCGGCGAGCTGCAGCTGTACGCCGTTGTCGGCCCCAACGCCCCCGACAAGGATACATTTTTGGATTCGCTCGCCGTGCGCTTCAACGTTGAGCGCAGCAACGAGTACTACCCGATGCGCACCACCGCCCCCGTTGACAGCGTAAAAATCTACGTTGCCTACTGCGACTTTGACCTTGAGGTGAAGGTGGAGGCAGAGCACCGTGCGGTTTACGAAGGCGTACCGTTTGATTACAACATTTACGTGAAAAACCTGCGGGGTGCGCTGAACGCCGCCGACGTTGTAACGCTGGTGGATACGCTGCCCTTGGGCGTTACTTTTGAGGGAACTTTCCCCGTAGCGTACGACCACATTGATACTCTTGCCGACGGAAGATTGGCGCTGCGCTGGGATAACCTGACGGCGTACCTTGACGGGGTAAAAGAAGGTGAATACAGGCAGCTTGTGGTACAAAATTGCACGGGAGGCAGCGCCGGCAGCAATCTCATCAGCAGGGCGCAGGTAATGTCCAGCAGGCACGAGGCCGACCTCACCAACAACAGCAGCGCGGATACGATTTTTGTGCGAAACCCCCACGGCGACGTTGAGCTGACGTTTGAATCTGCAAGCGGCGATACGGTGCAGGGCAGCATGGTGGAGCTGCGCATTACCATTACCAGCCACTCCAGCAGGCCGCTGTCGGATTTAAGGATAGCAACAGACCCCATTCCGAAGCACCTTCGCTTTATAAGTAGCGACAACGGCGGAGAGTACAGCTCCGAAACGCAAGAGTTTAGCTGGAAAAACAACGAGCAAAGCTGGTTTTTGCAGCCCGACAGCAGCCGGACCATAACGCTCGTCGTGCAGGCTGTCGATACAGGCCGTGCAGCATGGGAGGCTGCGCTGTACGTAGATGGCAACAAAGCGGCGGTAGATACGGTAAGCCTGTACGTGAAGAAAAATCCGTATAACGTGACGCTCACAAAAACCGCCTCCCAAAATGTTTTCTATAAAGAGGACGACCAGCCGCCGTTCGGGGTTACCTATTCTATCGCTGTAAAAAATACCGGCGACAGCACGCTTACCGGCGTGGAAGTGCGCGACACCCTGCCTGCCGGCATTAATTATTTGAATGCTTCACCCTCAACGGCAACGGAAACCTATGGTGATGGGAATGGGAATCTGAGAACTATTGTAATTTTTAGCGTCGCCAGCTTGGCGAAGGACGTCGAAGAATCTCTCTCTGTTTCTTGTGAGATTGCGGACGAAACAGCAGTAGCCTCATCCCCCCCCAACCGCGCCTACGTAACCTGCGACCAACCCGAAGCGGTTACCACCGATAATACCGATACCGCCACGGTTGAGGTGCGCAACCTGATAAATCTGAAGGTGCAGGTGGCGCTCTGCGGCGCAGACAGCGTTGAATATCCGGGCGACCACAAGTTCCGCCAGGGAGATGAATTTTATGTGAAGGTCAGCGTAACGAATAATGGAAAGGACCCCACAGCCACCCAAACTAGCGTGAGCTTAAGTTTACGCTACGCCGATGGCGTTGGCGTGGATACTTCGTACAGCTATACCTTTGGAATGATTATAAATTCTGCTAACGTAAAAATATTCAAGGTGCGCTCCGAAAAAGCAGGCTTTTTCGGGATTAGCGCGGTTGCCTCTACCACCGGCGAATCGTCCAATCCTATAGCGATAAGAGACAGCGCTGCCGTAAGCGGCAGCATGTTGCCGGGCGCCGACATGCAGGTAAAGATAGCGCCTCAACCCCCTGCCAACAACTACACCAGCTCGCGGAGGTATACCATTTCCCTGGAAAACATAGGGCAATTTCGGGCAGATACGGTGATACTTCACCACAGGCTGGATGAGCAGATTGTCAGCTTGGACGATATCGAAATGCGGCAGCTTGGCAGCAGCATGCTTAGCTATTACAATGTTTCCCAAAGCCTGAATGAAACGCTAAACGGCGCTACTCAGGAGGTTATCAGATACGACAAGGCCGACCGCGAGTTCATCTACAGCGTTAACGCAGTGGAGGTTGGCGGAAGCGCTTCCATTACGCTGGTGGTAACCACCGCTACACCGACAGAGGACTCGGTGCTGCAAATATGGCCGGAGGCAAGCGTTGACGTGCTCGGAGACGACTTCTACTGGGGCAACAACCAGGCGCGCAGCGAAACGCCGATGGTAGTTGAGCCAAACCCCTACAACGTGAGCGTAAAGATTTCTCCCCGCAAAACGGATATGCGCAACACCTCCGGCGCGCCTGCCACTCCGGAGGAGTACACCATTACGGCCGCAAACATCGGCAAGTACCCTGCCGGTGACGTAGCGGTTTACTTCGATACGCATGCAAGCCTTAAAATTGCAGGCGAAGACAGCAGCAAGTCGAAATCGTGGCCAATTCCCCAGCTGCGAAAAGGAGAAAAACCGGAGTTCAGGGTTAGCGTAGAGGCCGAGAATTTGTCGTCAAAAGGCAGCTTGGCAAGCATTGCCCGGATTGAAGTTGGAGAGCCTGTATTCCGGCAGCATGAAGCTGATACCGCCAACAACGCCGATACCGCCTACCTGCACCTGTTCTCTGTGCTGGACAGCTGGCCTATCATGGAGGCGTTCTCGCCCAACGGCGATGGCAAGAACGATAAGTTTGTAATTCGTGACCTTGAGAGCGATTTGGTAGATAAGGCCGAGCTGGTAATTGTCAGCCGCTACGGCAGCGAAGTTTACTACCACGCCAACTACAAGGAGGCGCAGCTCGGCGACGCGGCATTTACCGGCGCCGGCCTGCCCGAAGGCGCCTACTTCTACCGCCTCACGGTGCACTTTGGCGACGGCAGCTCCGATAAGCGAGGCGGGGTGATTACCGTGCGCCGCAGCAGATGGAAATGATGGGGGGGGGAAATTAAGAACTAAAAACTAAAAACTAAGAACTAAGAACTAAGAACTAAGAACTAAAAACTAAAAACTAAGAACTAAGAATTTAGGGTAAGCGTACGAAGGTTAAGGATTGCGAGCGCTTGCGCCGTCTCTACGGGATGGGAGAATTAAGATATGTGAGCGCTTGCGCCGTCTCGTAGAGCCTGCCCCGAGCGTAGCCGAGGGGGACAGGATGTCGGTAGAAGACGGCGATGCGGGGGACATTTCAAATTGTCGCTTTTGCTCATTCCGTAGGAATGAATCGCTCGGTAGAAAAGGCAACGTTCCGGTGGTTGTCGGCATCCCGTAGGGATGCATCCCTACGGGTGGGGTGTCAAGAATTAGGGTGCAATTTTTTAAATTTACGTTCATTATTTGTTGTTCGTCATGTCTCTTATAGAGGACAATGTTGGCAGAAAATTGCAT
>JAISAC010000160.1 GCA_031266935.1 Prevotellaceae bacterium | reverse complement strand
GCCCATCGTTGTAGAATTTGTGTTTGCAAGTACAAAACTACAACTTTTCGGGCGACTGTTTACCGGTCGCCCTTTTTTTGTGGGTACTCAATCAGATTTTTTGTCGGTCAGTAGTGATCCGTTGTATGTTATTTATTTCTTATCCCTAAGCAAAATTTTTCAATCCCCAAAGCAAATGTTGATGCTCTTGGCCACGTGCACGAGGTTGCCGTTTGGGTCAACCAGCTTTGGGTTGCTCACCGCCTCCTCGAGCGGTACCGCCACTACGTTTGGCGACTGGTAGGCCACCATGTAGCCAAACTTTTCCTCGAGGATCATCTCAAAAGCTTTCACGCCGTACTGCGAGGCGAGCACCCTGTCATAGGGTACGGGCGAGCCTCCGCGCTGCACGTGCCCCAGAATGGTGCAGCGTATCCCCGTTTCTACGCCTGCCAGGCGCAGCTCTTCGGCAAAGCGCTGCGCAGCCCCCTCAAGCCTCACGCTGCTCAGCGCGTTCTCCTGCGTACCCAAGGACGAGCCGCCTTTGGGCATAGCGCCTTCGGCAACTATGGCCACCGCAAACTTTTTCCCGTTTTCAAACCGGTTATCCAAAAACGCTTTTACCTTGCTGATGTCGTATGGAATTTCGGGAATCAGGCAAATCTCGGCGCCGCCTGCAATGCCGGAGTGCAGCGCAATCCAGCCCGACAGCTTCCCCATTACCTCAAGGATGAGGATGCGGTTGTGGCTTTCGGCGGTGCTCACTAACCTGTCTAATGCCTCGGTGGCTACATCCACCGCCGACTGAAATCCAAACGTTACATCCGTTGCGCCCAGGTCGTTGTCTATGGTTTTGGGAACGCCCACTACGGGCAGCCCCTTTTCGAACAGGCGCTTCGACATTGCCTGCGAGCCGTCGCCGCCGATGTTGACCACCGCGTTAAAGCCTATTTCGCGGCACATGGCAATCATTTCGTCCGAGCGGTCAACGTAGCTGAGCGTGCCGTCGGGCTGCTTTACCGGCCAGTTAAACGGGCCTCCTCGCTTGGTAGTGCCTATAATTGTTCCGCCCTTAACGTGAATGCCCGATACGGCTTGCCGGTCGAGCAGCTTAAGCTCCTGCGGCTGGCCAAGCAGGCCGTTGAACGAGCGCATGCTTCCCCAAATTTCCCACTCGGGGCAGAGCGAGGCGCGCTTGACAAACGACCGGATTACGGCGTTCAACCCCGGACAATCTCCTCCGCTGGTGGCAACTAAAATTTTCTTCTTTTTCATGATGCTAATAAAGTTTGATAGAATTTCTGCGCACAGGCGATTTTTCAGATTAGGTTTTGCAAAGAACCGGTAAAGTTACATGAAAAACTTGAGCTATACAAATGCTTTCAGCGGAAAATGCAAGGGGAATGATGACCCCTGTTGTGAAATTGGGGTACACGCTTTTTGGGGAGGATGGATGGGATGAAATTCCGAAAATTCATTTATCTTGTAGCTGAAAACAGCTAAGGCATAAAGAAAATGAATCGTAGCTTAACCATAGAAGTCATTGATCAGAATGCTGTTGTCCTTTTAGAGGGAATGGAGCATCTGAAGTTGATCAAGGTATTTCGGGATGCTCCGAAAAAAATCAGCTGGGCAAAGAAGTACAAAGGCGCCATGTCCCGCCAGCCGGTTGAGGAGATAAAGCAGCAGCTAAATGAGCTAAGAAACGCTTGGGAATGAGCTGTATTCTTTTTGACACCAAATATAGTCATTTATTATCTTCAGCGCCACCTTCCGGCAGAAGCGATGAATTTTGTAGATAATTTACTTGTTAGCGCAGATCTATGCCTCTCTGTTTATTACTGAAATAGAATTGCTTTGCTGGAAAGCTGCCGCGGTCGGAAAATATACCATAAAAATGGTATTTGCTATTCGCTTGTAGCGCGGTATATTTGCACAACGCTTAAAATTCACAATTCACAATTCACAAATCATAGCAGCATTATGGATAGAGCAAGCTTATTGCAGCATGCAGGAGAGCAGACCAAGGCTATTCACGCGGGAGAATTTCCCGACCCTGCCACCAACGCATCGGCGCCCAATTTGGTTATGTCCACCACGTTTGTGGCAAGCGCCGATACTAATTTTTCGGTAGAGGGCATGGAGGAAAACGGTACCTGGATTTATTCCCGCTGGGGAAACCCTACCGTACACCAGCTGGAGGAAAAGCTGGCTGCTCTTGAGGAAGCCGAAACGGCGGTAGCTTTTGCCAGCGGCATGGGGGCTATATCGGCTTTGCTGCTTCACGTTCTCAAGGCGGGCGAACACGCCGTAGTCAGCGACGTTGCCTACGCCGCCCTGTCGGAGATGACCAACGACCTAATCCCCCGATTGGGCGTGGAGATAACCAAGGTAAATACCTCAGATTTGAACGCCCTGCAAGCTGCGCTGAAGCCCAACACCAAGCTGGTTTACATCGAAACTCCCTGCAATCCTTTGCTGAGGCTTACGGATATTGCCGCTGCGGCAACCGCTGCGCACCGCGTTGGGGCAAAGCTGGCGGTGGACGCTACCTTTGCCACTCCCGCGGCAACCAAACCCTTGCAGCATGGGGCAGATTTCGTTATTCACTCGCTGACAAAATACTTGGGTGGGCATGGCGACGCGCTGGGTGGCGCCGTGCTGGGGTACAGGTCAGACCTTGCCGCCCTGCGCAAGAAAACGGCCATTCGCTTGGGAGGGACGCTAAGCCCCTTCAACGCATGGCTGATTTTGAGAGGGCTGGCAACCTTTCCAATTCGTATGAAGGTGCATCAGGAGAATGCGCTAAAGGTGGCGAAGTATCTGGAGCTGCACCCAAAGGTAAAGCGGGTAATATATCCGGGCCTGCCGTCGCACCCGCAGCACGACCTGGCCAAGCGGCAGATGAAAAATTTTTCGGGGATTATCACTTTTCAGGTGGAGAACGGAAAGGAGGTTGCCCAAAAGCTATCACAAAAGCTGCAAATAGTGCACTACGCCGTATCGCTGGGGCACCACCGAACGCTGATTTTTTACCTCAGCAGCGAAGATTTGCTGCAAACCTCATTCAGGCTTTCTACCCCCAAGCAGCAGGAATCGTGGAATGTTTTTGCCGGCGAGGGAATATTCCGCCTATCCGTTGGCTTGGAAGATGCCGACGACCTGATTGCCGACTTGGAGCAAGCTTTGCTGGATGATACAGAGTAAGGCTTGAGAGCTATGCCTACCGGATTGTCCCAATATGGTAGGGCGTTATTTGGTACACAAAGTAGTTCAGCCAATTCTGAAACAGCAGGTTGGCATGTGAGCGCCACCGCACCAGCGGCGGGTTGTCGGGGTTGTTGTCCTTGTAGTAGCTATGGGGAATTTCTATGGGCAGCTGTTTTGCCAAGTCGCGCCGGTACTCGTTATCCAGCGTTTCCGGTGCATACTCCGAGTGGCCGGTGATGAATATTTCGCGCCCTTCCCGCGCCGAAACAATGTATATTCCGGCCTCCTTAGATTCCGACAGGATGTCCAGCTCCGGCGTTTTTGCTATATCCTCTCTTCTGATTTCCGTATAGCGGCTGTGCGGCGCGTAGAACACATCGTCAAACCCTCTGAAAAGCGGGTTGAGCGGCGCGTTGAGCGTATGCTCAAAAATGCCAAACATTTTTTTCTCTAAGGGATATTTTTTTATGCCGTAGTAGTGGTATAGCGCCGCCTGCGCCGACCAGCAAATAAACATGCCGGCGGTTACGTGCGTTTTTGCCCAATCAAAAATTTGGGTGAGCTCCTCCCAGTAGGTTACGTCCTCAAACGCCAGGTGCTCCACCGGTGCGCCTGTAACGATAATTCCATCGTACTTTTGCCCTTTTATTTCGTCAAAATCAATGTAGAATTCGCGAATATGCTCTATCGGGGTATTCTTGGACTTGTGGCTCTTTAGCCCGATCAAATCCAGCTCTACCTGCAGCGGCGAGTTGGAGAGCACGCGCACCAAATCTGTTTCCGTATCAATTTTTAGCGGCATGAGGTTGAGCAACGCCAGCCGCAGCGCACGAATATCCTGCTTCAGCGCGCGCATGGCGTTCATTACAAAAATATTCTCTTTTTTCAGCAGCTCTACGGCAGGCAACCTGTCGGGTATGTTTATTGGCATGGCAGAAATTTCAAAGATTCAAAAGATTCAAAAATTCAATGCATTTCAAAAATACGGGACAAAAGGGGTGTAATTCAAATTGTCGCTTTTGCTCATTCCGTAGGAATGAATCGCTCGGTAGAAAAAGGTAACATTCCGGTGGTTGTCGGCATCCCGTAGGGATGCATCCCTACGGGATGCCAAAGAGGGACGCCATTCGCGTTTTCTACCGAGCGAATAATCCCTATGGGATTATTTAAAGCGACAATTTGAAATACACCCGACAAAAGTAGATATTTCTGCCCAACCTGCAATACCGTTGATAGGGTATTATTGAGAAAATAGGGTATTATTGAGAAAATTTGACGGCTTACGCCACCTCAACCGGATTTTTAGCCATTGTAAGTTGTGCTTAATAGCGGCCTATAAAGTTAACTTTTGCTAAATATTTATTTGGCAGTACAGCCATAACTCTCTAATTTACATTCCAGAAAACAAAATTATGTATATGTCTTATTATCATGATATTATAAATTCTTGAGATATATTTATACTGTTGATTATCAGCGCATAAAAAATTTACCGAATAAGCTGTTTTATTTGCCGTATAAAAATGCACATATTTTTCAAATTTCGATTTAATGTATTGATTATAAATATATTATGAATTTTAAGGAGCGGCGTATTTAGGGTGTGAACAATTTTCCGGAAGATTATCATAAAAAAAATTTGGAGAAATAGTTGAATGACATGATTGCTTTTTACATCTTTTTTTTATACCTTTGTCGTTTACAATTTGTATGTAGTTAACCATTTTACTAATCATTCTGTCAAACAAAATTATGAAAAGAAGAGTTTATTGCTTAGCAGTTTCTTTAGGGCTTATTGTTGCCTCATGCGGTAGTCCGGAAAAAATGAAAGAGGCTGCCGACCAAATCAAAGTAACATGCACTCCTAATGTGTTGGAGGCGCATGCCGGTGTTATTAAGGCTAAAATCACCGTAACATTCCCCGAAAAGTTTTTCCATCCCGACGCCGTGCTGGAAATGCTTCCCGTTGTAAAGTATACCGATGGTGAAGTTGCCGGCACTGCCAAAGTGTTGCAGGGTGAAAAAGTAAAAGACAACAACGCTGTAATTAGCCAAAAGGGAGGCGAGTACACGCAGGAGTTGACCTTTGACTTCACCGACGCAATGAGCGTGGCAACGCTCGAAGTGCGCCCTACGCTGATAATGAAAGGGCAAAGGTTGCAGTTTCCCAACGATATCAAAGCAGCCGACGGCGTGATTGCTACCTACAAGCTGGCCGAAGTGGAGGTAAACCCGGTAACGCATGAAGATGAGTACACCAAAACAATAGAGGACAGCAAGTCTGCCGAAATTAAGTTTATCATTAATCAGGCGCTGGTGCGCTCCTCCGAGCTCAGCAAGGCAGATGTAAAAACGCTGCAAAATTTCATTGTTGACGCTTTGAAAGACCAGAAGCAGACCCTAAAGGAGCTGCAAATTTCGTCGTACGCTTCGCCCGACGGCGCTACATCCTTAAATGAAAAGCTATCTACCAACCGCGGTAAATCCTCGAATGATGCGCTAAGCACATTCCTCAAGAAATCGAAAGTTTCGGTAGATAAAAACCTGGTTTCCGTACAGCACACTGCCGAGGACTGGGAAGGATTTAAGGAGCTGATGAGCCAGTCTAATATTCAGGATAAAGAGCTGGTGCTGCGCGTACTCTCCATGTACAGCGATGCTGAAGTGCGCGAGCGCGAAATCAAAAATATTTCGGCTGTTTACAAGGTTATTGCCGACGAAATTCTGCCTCAGCTGCGCCGCTCCAAGCTGTTTGCCACAGTAGAAACCGCCAACCTGACCGATGACGAAATCAAGGCCTTGGTAGATGCCGGTAACCTCGATGTGCTGGACGTAGAGCAGATCATTTATGCTGCCGAAAAACTTTATACGGACGAAAGCGTTAAGGTTGACCTCTACAAAAAAGCAGCCGAAAAATTCTCCGATTTCCGTACGTACAACAACCTCGGCGCTATTTACCTTGCCCAAAAGGATGTGAACAACGCCAAAACAGCCTTAGACGCAGCGCTGGCTATCAACAGCACCGACGCAAAGGTAAAAAACAACGCAGGGTATGCTGCTTTGCTGCAAGGTAACCTTGCCGAAACCGAAAAGTTGCTGGCCGGAGCGGGGTTAGATGAGAGCAAGTCGGGCTTGGCTTACATTGCCATTGGCAAGGGTGAGTACGGCCAGGCGTTAACGCTGCTCAAAGGCTCCAAGAGCCTCAACGAAGCGTTGGCCTTGCTGCTCAACAATAAAGTTGACGACGCCAGCGCCGTGCTTGCTGATTTAACCTCTGCAAAAGCCTGCTACCTGAAAGCGGTAATTGGCGCTCGCAAAAATAGCGAAAGCGATGTGCTGGATAACCTCAACAAGGCATTCGCGCTGGACGCAAGCCTCAAAGACGCCTCCAAAAAGGATGCAGAGTTTGCTGCATTTTGGCAAAAAATTCAGTAGAAAACTTTATAATCGCTGATATAATCAACAGCGAAATACTAAAAAATAGCGGAGTACAATAGCTGTACACCGCTATTTTTTTTGATACACCTCCAACGCCTCCAGCCTGGCTATCGGCGCGGTGATGTAGAGGTTGCCCATTGCAAGCAGGGCTGTGCCGTTGTCGTTGAGCTTTGCCACGCAGCCCGTCGCGCTTTGTCCGGCTATGCGCACCACGCTCCCAACGGCTATGCCGCCTGCCTGCACGGGGATGTATTGCTCCCTGCGGGGCGTAACCTCCTCGCTGCGCTCAGGCTTTTCTTCCTCACGCTGCCGCTGCTGTTGCTGCCGCCGTTGCAGCGCTTGCAGCTCCTCTTCCTTGCGGCGAAGCAGCACGTCGGCCTCGGCTTCGGTCGGCGCGGCCAGGCGCTGCGCAAAAGCGGCGAGCCGGCTGCGCGCCTCCCGCGTTTTTTCCTTTTCGGCCTGCGCCTCCTTTATGCTGCGGATGGTATTTTCGATTTGCCTGTTGGCGCCGGCCAGCAGCGCTTTTGCCTCATCCTTTGCCTCGCCGATAATACGCTTCCGCTCGCCCTTCAGCTGCGCCAGCTCGCGCTCCAGCTGCGCTGCTAGCTCCTCAAGCCTTTTGTCGGCCTGCTTAACGTGCTCGCGCTTCTCCTCCCAGTAGCGGCGGTCGCGGGCAATGGCGCGAAGGCTCTTGTCGAAGTTCTCATGCTTGCCGTCCAGCAGCTCCCGCGCACCGGCGATTACGTCGTCGGGTAGCCCGGCCTTCTTGGCGAGCTCAAAGGCAAACGAGCTGCCGGGAGCGCCAACCTCAAGCCTGAAGAGCGGCGCCATCCGTTGCAGGTCAAAGAGCATGGCGCCGTTCTGCATGCCGGCGGCGCTGCCCGCAAAGTGCTTGAGGTTGGCGTAGTGCGTGGTTGCCACGCCAAACGCTCCGCTGCGCGTCAGCGCCGCCAGCGTCGCCTCGGCGATAGCGCCGCCCAGCTGCGGCTCTGTTCCCGCGCCGAGCTCGTCGATCAGCAGCAGCGTTTTTGTGTCGGCATGGCGCAGAAAATACTTCATGCTTTGCAGGTGCGCGCTGTAGGTGCTCAGATCGCTCTCCAGCGACTGCTCATCGCCAATATCAATAAAAATAGCGCCGAAAATGCCCGCCTCCGAGTCCTCCGAGGCGGGAACGAGAAATCCGCATTGCAGCATGTACTGTAGCAGGCCGACCGTCTTTAGACAGGCCGACTTGCCGCCGGCGTTTGGCCCCGATATAAGCAGCATCCGCTTGCTGGGGGTGAGCCGCAGGTTGAGCGGCACGACGCTTTTGCCCTCCCTCTTGAGCGCCGCTTCGAGCAGCGGATGCCGCGCATTACACCACCCTACAGACGGGCTGTCGGTCAGCGCGGGCTTTGTAGCCCCAATGCTGCCGGCAAAGAGCGCCTTGGCGCGAATAAAGTCAATACGCGCCACCAGCTCGGCGGCCAGCGCCACCTGCGGCAGGCAGGGACGGAGAAAAGCGGTAAAGGCGGTAAGGATGCGCACCACCTCGCGCTTTTCGGCAAAGCCCAGCTCCCGCAAGCGGTTGTTGAGCTCCACCACCTCCGCCGGCTCAACAAACGAGGTTTTGCCGGTGGCAGATTCGTCCAGCACCAGCCCCGACACCTTGCGCTTGCAGCTTGCGCTGACGGGAATTACCGTGCGGCCGTCGCGCAGGCTCACCTCGGCGCCGTCCTCCACGTAGCCGTCGGCTTGCGCCTGCCTAAGGATGGCCTGCATACGCCGCGAAACCAGCTGCTGCACCTCGACCGCCTGCCGGCGCAGCTGCTGCAGCGCAGGCGAGGCGCTGTCCTTTACCTTTCCAAAAGCGTCTATGATGGCGGCAATGCCTTTGCTCACCGGATCCAGCGTCTGCACGGGCTGCACCATGGCCGACAGGCGGGGGTAGCGCGCATCGGCAGCTTGCTTCGCAAAGAAAGCAGCAAGGCTGCCGGCCGTATCCGCCATTTGCGCAAGCGCCACCAGCTCCGGCTCGTCAAGGTAAGCGCCGTCCACGCCGGCCTTGCCTATGAAGTGCAGCACATCCACGTATCCGCTTTGCGGAAACGAGGCGTCGAGCGCACAAATGCGCTGCATTTCGTCCGTTTGCTCCAGCTGCTCCCGCACAGCTTCAAAATCGGTACAGAATTCGGCCTCGGCCAGCAGCTCGCAGGCGCGTGAGGTGGCGCACCGGCGCTGCACCATAGCACGAATGTTGTCAAAGCCCAGCTTTGCCTCAAAGGTAGCAGGGTAAATGCTGCTTTTTGTACGTATATTTTCTGTTTTCAAAGTGGCGTGAATAGAATGAAACGATTTTGCAAAGGTAATCATTTTACGCACGAAAAATATCCTTACAGGGATGCATTTGGCTGCGCCGAACTTCGCTTCAAATTATCGCACACAATTGAGCTAACCTTATTCCGCTAAAATCAAAATCTCCACCCTCCGGTTTACCCGCCGGTTCTTCTCATTAACGTTGGGGACGAGAGGGTGTCGGCTACCCTCGCACAAGACGCTGATGCGGCTCCCGTCCACGCCCTGCTGCACGAGGTAGCCTCTGACTTTCTCGGCGCGCGCCCTGCCGATGCGGTGGTTTATTTCCTCCGTACCAATGTCGCAGGTATGCCCAACGCAAATTACGTTGAGGGATGGGTTTTGCTTTAGCAGCGCAGCTTTCCTGTCCAAGTCGGATTTCTGGTCGGACGTAGGCTCTGTTTGGCTGACGGTGTAGCTGGCTATCGGCTGCTCAATAGCTTTTTTCACTTCGGCGCGCGCCAGCTCCTTCTCTTGCAGCAGCTGTAACATTTGCTGTTGCTGCTGTTGCTGCCGGAGGCGTACATCCACAACCATACGCCGCAACTCCGCCTCGAATTTTTGGCGCTGCGCTTCGTCGATGTCTCGCTGCTGCTTCGCCTCGTCCGCTGCCTTGAGCCGCTGCGCCAGCGCGGATTCTTTTCGCACCTGCACGAGGCAGAGGGCATCTTCCTGCGGTATTTGCTTTGCCGAAATTTGACGGGCGTCAAAGGGAGAGAAGCCAAAGGCGAGGCGCAACTTGAGGCCGGCGGCCATTAGCGATACCTTGTCGATGGCGCGGTTGCCGGGGGCGTAGCGGGAGGCGAGCGCGCTGCCCATCGTAAAGCTTTCGGGGGCGGCCGCGTTGGGCTGCATCAGGCTTTCGGTGCGGGGCGAGCGCAGGGCTTCGGTCAGCCCGTAGTCGACGAACAGGCCGGCGTAGAGAGAGAGGGCGCGCGCAAGCCTCCACTTGACGCCGGCCTCGGCAGCGGCCGTGTAAACCGGCTTCATATCGAGCGTACCCTCCGCGCTTCGGCCGCTGAAGGTGCCAAAGCCCATGTAGGGCGGGCCTTGCACCGTGTTGTCCAGCGCGGGGTAGTAGCTTTCGCTGTGGATAACGGCGTTGCGAATTTCGTAGCGCGCGCCGAGCGGAATGGAGAGCTTAACGCCGGCCTGCGCGTAGAGCGGATGCCGATGCCGGCTTTGGTAGCTCAGCATCAAAGGGACGTGGACGAACGTTGCCTGCTGCTGCTCGCGGTAGCTGACCAGGTCGCTGTGGAGGTCGTAACTCTCGCCGCTGGCGTCCTGCTGGTTGGGGAGGGAGACGGTAACGCCACCCAACCGCGCAGCAGCGCTGTAGCGCGACAAGCTAAGCCCCGTGCCTACGCCGATGCTCCTGCTTACGAAGCGCGTGTAGCCCAGCCCCGCGTCGCCCCCCAAGCCGAGCTCGCGCTGCCCGTGAGGGAGGGTGTAGCGCAGCGTGGACAGCCCGCCGCCAACGTGCAGCGACAGCTCGTTTTTAGATTGCCCGCCGGCCGGCAGCCCGCCGCAAAGAAAGCACAGCAGCCCGCCGCAAAGGATGTATAGTTTTCTCATTTTTCAGATTTCAAATTTCAGATTTCCTAAAAACCTTATTTTTGCAACAATAAACAATTGCAAATAAGGTAAATAAGGTTGAAAAAGAGGGCATGTAATCTATTTGCTCTACTAAGGTTGCCTTGAAATACAAATAAGGTTTTTACTCCCACACCTCAACTCTTTGTTCAAATTTCAATTTCTTAAAAACCTTATCTTTACAAGGCCACCTTAGTAGCACCAAGCACAACGCCACCGATTTCAAAACCTTATTGACCTTATTTTCGTACATAGAAACCTCCTGTTTAATAAGGTAATAAGGTTAAAAAAAAGGTGTATGTAATCTATTTGCTCTACTAAGGTTGCCCTTAAATACAAATAAGGTTTTTACTCCCATACCTCAACTCTTTGTTCAGATTTCAATTTCTTAAAAACCTTATTTTTACAAGGCCACCTTAGTAGCACCAAGCACAACGCCACCGATTTCAAAACCTTATTGACCTTATTTTCGTACATAGAAACCTCC
>JAISAC010000059.1 GCA_031266935.1 Prevotellaceae bacterium | reverse complement strand
AGCGAAAAGTACATCAAAGTGCTGCTGCTGAACGGGCTGTTCCAAAGCAAAATATACGTCACCATCACCGAGCTGGAGGTAAGCTCCGGCTACGCGGATATCTACATGCAGCGCAGCCATCTCCTGCCCGATGTTCGCTACGAGTGGGTGTGGGAAATCAAGTACGTCAAAAAAGAGGCGGCGGGCAGCAAAAAGCTGCTGAGAGCTAAGCGCGACGAAGCCCGCGCCCAGCTGAAAAAGTACCGCGAATCTCCCCTGTTTGCCGACCGCTCCGACGTGCGGTATCTATCCCTGATTTTCATCGGAAAGGACAGGTACGAAATGGAGGAGGTTTAGCCTAAGCCCACATTCGTAAAAGGAGCAGGTTTTCGTCAAAAGAAAAATGTATCTTTGTAGCGTATACAAAAATATCAACAGACATGGAAGCAAAAGCACCCAAACGGTTGCCGTATGGCAACTCAAACAGGGAGCAAATAACGAACTATTTTTCAAAGGATTTTAGTATGAAATTTACAAAAATGCACGGGGCAGGCAACGACTACGTATATGTTGACTGCACCCGGGGCGAGTTGGCAAACCCGCACGAGCTATCGAAAAAAATTAGCGACCGCCACTTTGGAGTAGGCTCCGACGGGCTGGTGCTCATCTGCAAGTCGGACGTTGCCGACTTCAGGATGAGGATGTTTAACGCCGACGGCTCTGAGGCGCAAATGTGCGGCAACGCCGCGCGCTGCATAGGAAAGTACGTGTACGATAAGGGGCTGACCGCCAAAACCGACCTGACGCTCGAAACGCTTGCGGGGGTAAAGCGCCTTACGCTCTTTGCCGACGGCGGAAAGGTGCGCAGGATAACGGTAGACATGGGACTCCCCGAGCTCACGCCTGCAAAAATACCGGTGGCTGCCGGCGGAGAGCGCGCCGTTGGCCTCCCCCTCGAGGTTGACGGAAAGGTACTGTCGGTAACCTGCGTTTCGATGGGAAATCCGCACGCCGTAACCTTTGTGAAGGATGTGAGGAGCTTCGATGTGCACCGCGTTGGGAAGCTGATAGAGCATCACGCGCTCTTTCCCGAAAGGGTAAACGTAGAGTTTGTAGAGCCGCTGTCGGCGGGCGAGCTGCGCATGAGGGTGTGGGAGCGCGGGTCGGGCGAAACGTGGGCCTGCGGAACGGGCGCCTGCGCTACGCTGGTGGCGGCAACGCTCAACAACCTCTCCGACGGAAAGGCGATTGTTCACCTCCTTGGCGGAGATTTGGAGGTGGAGTGGGACAAAAGTTCGGGGCACGTTTACATGACGGGCGGGGCAGAAGCGGTGTTTGAGGGAGAACTCTGCTAATTTCAAAATTCAAAATTCAAAATGACGCTGCTGCTTATATACCTGTTCATTGCTCTGTTTACCTCATTCTTGTGCTCCATTATGGAGGCGGTGCTGCTATCGGTGCCGGCGCCCTACCTGAAATCGCAATCCGAGCAGGGCAGCAAGGGGGCAGAGGCCATGATACACCTCAAGGAGAATGTGGACAAACCCTTATCGGCCATACTGACGCTCAATACGATAGCCCATACCGTCGGTGCCGCAGGGATAGGAATGCAGGCAACGCTGATATTCGGCGAAGCATACGTAGGCCTCGTTTCGGCCATCCTCACCATCCTGATACTTGTCCTGACCGAAATTATGCCCAAAACCATAGGAACGAGCTACTGCAAAGACTTGGCTGGCGTATCTGCCAGGGTAATCAGGGTGATGATTTTCATCACCTACCCCTTTGTGGTGGTATCGGCGGCGCTCTCGAGGCTGCTATCGAAGGACAGAAAGGAGCATACCACCAGCAGGGAGGAAATATCTGCGCTGGCAAGCATCGGGAGGCAGGAGGGGATTATTGCGGACAAGGAGAACAGCATCATACAGAACCTGATTAAGCTCAAGAGCGTACGGATTGCCGAGGTAATGACGCCGCGCACGGTGGTGGTGGTAGCCCGCGAGAACATGACCCTGCGGGAATTTTTGGAGAGCAAGGACTTTTTGAATTTTTCCCGTATTCCCATATACCGCGAAAACAGGGATGATGTAACGGGCTACGTGCTGAGGGACTTGGTTTTTGAAAAATTGGCCGAAGACCGGTTTGACCTGAAGCTCAAGGATATCAGGCGAGAAATTGTAACCTTTCCCGAAACCGTTACCGTGTTCGACGCCTGGGATAGAATGTTGGCAAAAAAGGAGCACATCGCCCTGGTGGTTGACGAGTACGGCGGAATGGGCGGCGTAGCAACCGTCGAAGACATTGTTGAGTCGCTGCTTGGCGTCGAAATTGTGGATGAAAAAGACAAGGTGGAGGATATGCAGCAGTACGCCCTGGAGCGCTGGAAAAGCCGACAAAAAAGCGGTAATGCGTGATTGGCAAGCGTTAATTCTTAATTCTTAATTCCTAATTCCCAAATATTCCCCCGCAGAGGGGGGGAGGAAAGATTAGGTTAGGCTTCTCCGTTTTTCATAAGTTAGGTTTTGGCTTTTTCGCAGGTTAAGGCTTTAGGTTAGGTGCATTTCATCAGGTTGAGCTTCCTAACCTTTTTTTAGGAGGTTAGGGTTTTGGCTTAAGCTTGCCGGTGCATGGCATTTCAAAAAGAGTAATGCCCGCTGCCGAGGGGTTCGCTGCCGTAATCTGTGTGCCGGCAACAAAAGTAGCTATAATCTGCGCAGGCTTATACCCGGCAGCCAAGCTGTATTTCAAAAAAAAATTGTGGTGGTATTAATTCGAAACAAAAATGCGCGATATTGCTTTTAGATCGTCATTTTATTGCGCTGTATAGATAAAAAAAGGAAGGCGCTTTTCGGTAGGATTCAAAGCGCCGAATCAAGCTCCTGCATTTGGCAGGCGATTTTTTTGCCGGCAAAGGCAACGGCAAGCAGGGCTATCCTGTGCTTTCCGTCGGCGTAGCGCTCGTGGTATTTTTTCTCCTTGATTTGCCGGAATGCTTCGCCAATCAGCTTGTCGGTGGCGCCGCGGCCGGAGTACTTGACTTCGGCAATTACCGCTCGCTCCCCCCACGTCCATACGGCGTCAATGCGCCCCTTGTCGGTCGATAATACTTCGGCCTCTACCTTAAATCCCAGCATGTTGAGCCACACAAGGAGCATGGAGTGGTAGTAGGCTTCGCGCGGCAGGTGCAGCTGGTGGGGGATGCGGGCAAACAGGCTCTTTACGTGCTGCTCAAGCAGCGCAGCGTTGCCGTCCAAGAGGGAGTGGAGCATTTGGCTGCGCATGGCGCCCGTTTCCGAATCGGGGAAGGCGGCAAAGCTCCCTACCATGTGCTCCATCATGGCCAGCCGCACCTCCTGGTTGGGGATATCCAGCGTGAAGTTGCGCTGCTCCGTAAAGGTGTCGTCGGCTACTTTTTTGATGGTCAGGTAGCCGGTCTGAAACAGCAGCAGGCGGGTATCGAGCGTACGTATGTCGAACTTGTCGAATCCCGATTCCTGTATCAGGCTTGGCTCGGTGAGCAGGTGCACCTCGTTGCGCTCCTTAATCAGGTTGACCAGAAAGGTGGGCGTTCCGGTGGCAAACCAGTAGTCCTTAAAAACGCACTTGGTAAACAGCAGCAGCGTTGAGAAAGGGTTGTAAACCGTATTTGCTCCATCCCACGAGTAGCCGTTGTACCAGCTGCGAATTTTTGCCACCAGCTCGTTGGGAGGTATCCCCATGCTCGCCGCCATGCTCCGGATGTGCTCCTCAAAGCAGGATTCGAGCTCTTGCTGCGTATAGCCGCAAAGCGTAGCAAAGCGGTGGTCAATCGTAATGTCGTCCGGGCTGTTCAGGCCTGAGAATAGCGATACCTTCGAGAATTTCGACACGCCGGTGAGGAATACAAAGCGCAGATGGTCGTCCGCAGCTTTCAGCACCTGATAGAAATCGTGCAGCAGCTGCCGGTTGGCGTCGGCTGTGGCGAGGTCGGTAAGGTTGTCAACGATAGGCTTGTCGTACTCGTCCACGAGCACAACCACTTTTTCGCCTGTCGATTGGTGCAGGTTTTTTATCAGCGCTTCGAATTTGTCGGGGATTGTGTCTCCGGATGAGGTAACTTTGTATGATTTTGCAATTTCTATGAGGTGATGCGTCAATGAAAACTTCACCTCTTCCGTTGCGCGGTTTGCCATCGCTCCGAAATCAATTCTGATAACGGGGTTGGTTTTTGTCCAGTCCCACTTGTCGTAAATGTACAAGCCCTCAAAGAGCTCCTTCCGTCCCTCAAATATTGCTTGTATAACGCTAATTGTCAATGATTTGCCAAACCTTCGCGGGCGCGACAAAAAGTAAGGCTTGCTGGTCGAAACCAGCGACAGTATATCTTTCGTCTTGTCAACGTAAAGGTAGCCGCTCATTCTTAGCTTTTCGAATGACTGTATTCCTACAGGTAAATCTTTCATGGCATTGGCATTTTTTTGGTTTGGTGAAGTGAAGCTACACAAAGCAACAGCAAAGGACAGCATCCCGCTACTCCACCGTAACCGATTTTGCGAGGTTGCGCGGCTGGTCAACGTCGCATCCGCGCATGACGGCTATGTAGTACGACAGCAGCTGGAGCGGGACGATGGTCAGCAGCGGCGACGTTGCCTCGTGGCATTCGGGCACCTCTATCACGTGGTCGGCCAGCCGGTAGATATCTTTGTTTCCCTTGGTGGCTACGGCAATTACCTTTCCGTGCCGCGTTTTGATTTCCTGAATATTGCTCACCGTTTTTTCGTACAGCCTGTCGGATAGCGCCAGCACGCAAACGGGCATCAGCTCGTCAACGAGGGCAATGGGGCCGTGCTTCATTTCGGCGGCGGGGTAGCCCTCGGCGTGGATGTACGAAATTTCCTTGAGCTTGAGCGCACCCTCCAGCGCCACGGGGAAGAGTATCCCGCGGCCGAGGTACAGGGCGTGGGTGGCATTTTTGCAGGCGGCGGCTATTTTTTTGATGCTCTCTCGCTCGTTGAGCATATCGGTTATCTGCTGCGGAACGCGAACCAGCTCGCGAATGAGCTCCCTGTAGCTGCTTTCCGACAGCACCTGCCGCTTGCTGCCCAGCATGAAGGCCATCATGGCCAGCACGGTAATTTGCGAGGTGAAGGCTTTGGTGCTTGCCACGCCTATCTCGATGCCGGCGTGGGTGTAAACGCCCGCGTCTGTTTCGCGCGAAAGGGACGAGCCGGCAACGTTGCAGATGCCGAGGATTGTAGCGCCCGATTTTTTTACGAGGCGGATGGCGGCAAGCGTGTCGGCGGTTTCGCCGCTCTGCGAAATGGCAATCACCACGTCGTCCTTGCCTACAATCGGGTTGCGGTAGCGGAACTCCGAGGCGTACTCCACCTCGACGGGAATGTGCGCGTATTCTTCAAGAAGGTACTCGCCCACCAGCGCGGCGTGCCACGAGGTGCCGCAGGCAGCGATGATGATGCGCCTGGCCTCCGCCAGCCTCGGCATCACGTCGAAAATTCCGCCGAGGAATATCCTGCTCCCGTCCGCCGTGATGCGCCCGCGGAACGTATCGGTAACCGACCAGGGCTGCTCGTGTATTTCCTTCAGCATAAAGTGCTCGTATTCGCCCTTGTCTATCTTGTCGATGTCCAGCTGTATTTGCTTTATGTCGGGCGTTCTGGCGTCGTTGTACAGGTTTTTCAGGTCGAGGCTGCTTGGGGTAACCACGGCCACCTCTTCGTCGTTCAGGTACAGCACGCGGTCGGTGTACTCCACAATAGGCGTAGCGTCGGAGGCGAGGAAGTATTCGTGCTCGCCCACGCCAATCACGAGGGGGCTACCCTTGCGGGCGGCTATCAGCTTGTCGGGTTCGTCCTCGCAGATGACGATGAGTCCGTAGGCGCCCACCACCTTTGTGAGCGCCAGCTTTACGGCCAGCTCGGCGTCGGCTTTCTGCTCAAGGTATATGTCTTCTATCAGGTTGGCCAGCACCTCGGTGTCGGTGTCGCTTCGGAAGGTATATCCGCGGTCGGCCAGCTCCTTTTTCAGGTGGACGTAGTTTTCGATAATGCCGTTGTGCACAACGTAGAACTTTCCGTTCATCGAGCGGTGCGGGTGGGCGTTCCGGTCGCTGGGTTCGCCGTGCGTAGCCCAGCGGGTATGCCCCATCCCCACCGAGCCGGCAACCTCCTTGTCCTTGACTAATGCTTGTAAATCCCGGACTTTTCCCCGGCACTTGTAAACGGTTACTCCGCCGTTAAACAGGGCTATTCCCACAGAGTCGTATCCGCGGTATTCGAGGCGTTGCAGCCCTTTTATCAGGATAGAGTACGCCGTTCGGCCGCCAACATAGGCAACTATTCCACACATAGTAATTTTGAATTTTGAATTATGAATTTTGAATTTTGAATTTTGAATTACGAATTATTCAAGTTTCCCACCCTTTCTCCATCTAAGGAAATTCAAGGGATATATTTTGTATATAATTGATAATCATCATTATTTACGCGACGTTTAACGATGCTTCACAGTCTGTATTTAAT
>JAISAC010000058.1 GCA_031266935.1 Prevotellaceae bacterium | reverse complement strand
TTTTTTCCAAAGCCCTTTTTCCTGCTTCTATCACCTTCCTGACGTCAGGAAGGTGATAAATGATTTTTTGCCGGACGTGCAGCGAATTTGCTCCTTCTTGCTGTCGCCATTTTGAGCTACCAGGTAGCAGGCATAGCGGGTAAAAATCATATCATCTACCTGTTTTTCAACAGATTATACTATTCAGACCATCTTCCTGACGTCAGGAAGATGGTCTTCGGCAGAAGCGCGCGCAAATTGCGCAAATAATGCTTTTATTTCTGCTGATTTCATACGCTGTATTTTTATGTATTTACCCAAATCGTTCTTGCCATCAGATGGCTATCGCTGCCAAATTTTACCCGCTTTTTTTTCTGCAAAAATAACGATTTTACTTTGATTGGCAAGGAATGGCGCTATCTACCATAAAACAAAAATTCCTCAAAACTTTATATAGCTTCGAGGAATTTTTGTACTGCGGTAACGTCTAACAGATTACTTGCAACTTGCTGTAGGAACCGTTTTGGGAGTAGCATTTTGTACACTAGTTGCTGCTGCAGGCGTTGATGCTGCACAGCCGGCTTCATAATTAGTCTTTTCGGCTTCTGTTAAACCTGTTTTCTTCGCATCATAACTAGCATTGCTGCAAGAACACTCGTACGTCTTTGCAGGTGCATCATCATCATCGCTGCCACACGATGGCATCAGGAAAACTACCGCGCCAAACATAAGCGCCATTGCAATTAAACTCTTTTTCATAATAATTTTTTTTTTGGTTTTAAAGGTTGGTTGTTACTCAAGCATCTTGGGCACAAATATAGTGGAAAAAATCTTTCGGTGGTACTCTCTTTCTTTATTTTTTCATGTAAAATTTGTGAATTTTTACAATCTTCTTATTTTTAAACTATTGCAAACGATGTATTCGCACACGAACATAGTTGTTTAACATTAAGCAAGAAATAATGCCGTAGCGTATTTCAAGTTTCGACTTTCATTCGTACATTTGCAGGCATGATGAAGCAAAAAAAACTCCCCCATTTAGAGCAGGTAACCATTACCGGCGTAGCCTCCGAGGGCAAGGCTATGGCTCACGTTGACGGCGTGGTGCTGTTTGTGCCGTTTGCCGTGCCCGGCGACGTTGTAGATGTTCAGGTAAGCAAGCGGCGCAGCAGCTTTATGGAGGGCTACGTTACGCGGTTAGTTTCGCCGTCGCCGCAGCGCGTTGCCCCCTTCTGCGAGCACTACGGCACCTGCGGCGGCTGCAAGTGGCAGCCCCTACCCTACCCCGAGCAGCTCAAGTGCAAGCAGCAGCAGGTGGAGGATCAAATGGCGCGAATAGGAAATTTTCGCGACGTAAAGGTAGCCGATATAGCCGGCGCCGAGAAAACAACTTTCTACCGGAACAAGCTGGAGTTCACCTTTTCGCACAAGCGGTGGGTTACCAGAGAGGAGCTCGCGGCCGGCGCTCCCATCACCGACCCGGAGGCGCTGGGGTTCCACATCCCCCTGAAGTTCGACAAGGTGCTCGACGTAAAAAAGTGCTACCTGCAGGCCGACCCATCAAACGCCATCCGCCTTTTCGTAAAAGAAACCGCGCTGGAGTACGGGCTGGAATTTTTTGACCTGCGGGCGCAAACGGGGCTGCTGCGCAACCTCACCATACGCACGTCGAGCACGGGCGAAGTGATGGTTATCGTTGTTTTTTGCAAAAACAGCGAGGCGCAAATCGCCATGCTCATGCAGCGCCTGCAACGCTCATTCCCTCAAATAACCTCGCTGCTGTACGTGGTCAACGGCAAGCGCAACGATACCATTGGCGACCAGGAGGTGGTATGCTTTGCCGGCCGCGACCATATTTTTGAGGAAATGGAGGGGCTGCGGTTCAAAATCGGCGCAAAATCGTTTTACCAAACCAACTCCGATCAAGCCTGCAAGCTGTACAGCATAGCGCGCAGCTTTGCGCAGCTGAGCGGCAGCGAGGTTGTCTATGACCTCTACACCGGTACGGGCACAATTGCCAACTTTTTGGCCAAAAACGCAAAGAAGGTGGTGGGCGTGGAGTACGTAAAGGAAGCCATTGACGACGCCCGCGCAAACGCGCAGCTCAACGCAATCGGCAACGCCGTGTTCTACGCCGGCGACATGAAAGACGTGCTCAACGCCGAGTTTGCTGCGCAAAACGGACACCCCGACGTAGTAATTCTTGATCCGCCGCGCGCCGGCATCCACCCCGACGTGGCGCAGACCATACTGCAAGTGCAGCCGCAGCGCATTGTCTATGTGAGCTGCAACCCCGCCACGCAAGCGCGCGACATGGCGCTCCTGTCGGCGCGGTACGCCATTACCAACATTCAACCCGTGGACATGTTCCCGCATACGCACCACGTGGAAAATGTGGCGGCAATGGAGCTGAAGGCGGAGGGTTGAGAAACACAAGCTCAACAAAAAAGGCCTGCATCAATGCAAGCCTTTTTCGTTTTACAGAAGCGTCTATGCAGCATCGGCAAAAATTACTTTACCGTTGCCATGTGAGCAATGAGGTCGAGCACCTTGTTGGAGTATCCCCACTCGTTGTCGTACCAAGCCACCAGCTTCACAAAGTTGGGGTTGAGGGAAATACCGGCCTTGGCGTCGAACACCGAGGTGCGCTTTTCGTGAATAAAGTCGGAGGAAACCACATCGTCTTCGGTGTATCCAAGTATCCCCTTGAGCTCTCCGTCGGCAGCTTTCTTCACCGCCGCTTTGATTTCGTCGTAGGAAGCGGCTTTTTCCAGCCGGCAGGTGAGGTCAACCACCGAAACGTCGAGCGTTGGTACGCGGATAGACATACCCGTTAGCTTACCGTTGAGGGCAGGAATAACCTTTCCTACGGCTTTTGCAGCGCCCGTGCTGGAAGGTATAAGGTTTCCGGCAGCAGCTCGGCCTCCGCGCCAATCTTTTGCCGAGGGTCCGTCAACGGTCTTCTGGGTAGCGGTGGTAGCGTGTACGGTGGTCATCAAGCCTTCGAGCAGGCCAAAGCTATCGTTAATAACCTTTGCCAGCGGCGCCAGGCAGTTGGTGGTGCAAGAAGCGTTTGAAACAATAGCTTCACCCTTGTACGCGCTGTTGTTTACTCCGCAAACAAACATCGGGGTATCGTCCTTTGAAGGGGCCGACATCACCACCCTCTTTGCACCGGCGTCGATGTGCTTTTGTGCAAGCTCCTTTGTAAGGAACAATCCGGTAGATTCTACCACGTACTCTGCTTCTACTTCGCCCCACTTCAGGTTGGCGGGGTCTTTTTCTGCGGTTACTCGAATGGCGTTGCCGTTAACCACCAGCTTGCCATCCTTCACCTCAATGGTTCCTTTGAACTGTCCATGCACGGTGTCGTAGCGCAGCATGTACACCATGTAGTCAACGCTAATCAAGTCGTTGATGCCTACAATTTCAATATCGCTGCGCTCTTCGACGGCGGCGCGAAACACCAAACGACCAATACGGCCAAAGCCGTTAATGCCTACTTTAATTTTTCCCATTTTTTTGTTATTCGTTTTTTTATGGGTTCAGTTTACCCTTGTTAAAAATCGTCGCAAAAATACATATTATTGGAAGATGAACGGCAATAAAAAAAGTTAAGTTTCGTGATTTTCTCTACAAAGCTCCGATTAGGTTGCCGGTTTTTCTTTCGTGCTCCAGCAGCCACTGCTTTCGCCACAAACCGCTCGCGTAGCCTGTTAGGCTACCATCCTTTCCCACCACCCTGTGGCAGGGCACAACGATGCTCAGGCTGTTTCGTCCGTTAGCCATCCCCACCGCCCGCACCGCCTTTACGTTGCCCATGCGCCGCGCCTGCTCTTCGTAGCAGATGGTTTGTCCGTAGGGTATTTTGCGCAGCTCGCGCCACGCCCGCTGCTGAAACTCCGTGCCCGCCTGCTCCACCGGCAAATCAAACACCCTGCGCCCTGCCTCAAAGTACTCTCGCAGCTGGGCTACGCACTGCTCCAGCAGGGGCAGCGGCTCTCCGGCAGGAAGCGATTTTTCGTCCTCCACAAAGGATATGTCGGTAACCGCATGTTCGCCGGCGGTAATCCTAATCTTGCCAACAGGCGAGCTGTAGTAAGCAAATGACTTCACAGGTAAAAATTTTTGATGGGTTCAAAAAAAAATCAAAGATACAATTTTTTCGCTATACTCTCCGCACGGTTTAAATCGGATGGGTGTATTTCAAATTGTCGCGCTGTGGGCTAAATCTTTTTTTGAGGTGCTATGAAAATTTCATTTTGAGTTTTCCCTCCTCCCTCCCACCGTCATTCCCGCGGCAGCTTGGAACCTCATTTTACCTAATTTTTTAACAAAACAACCTCAGTAGCAGGTTGTTAAATAGAATTTTTCTAACCTCATTACCTCATTTTCTCCTCCGAGCGTTTTTGCCGCTTTAATGAGGTAATGAGGTTGCATTACATACATACATCAATTCGTTGCTACTGAGGTTGTTTTGTTAAAAAATTAGGTGAAAATGAGGTTCCTGCTGCCCCACATTCTATCTACATTCTAACTACCAAACTGCAAGCTATTTTCATAGTACCTCAAAAAAAGATTTAGCCGCGCTGTGCTACCCCTCCTTCTCTACGTTGCGCCGTCATTCCGAACGCAGTGAGGAATCTCCTACCATGTGGCTACCGCACTTGGGTGCTGAGGAGGAGGAGATTCCTCACTGCGTTCGGAATGACGGCACAAAGTAGCATAGCGACAAATTGAATTGCACCTATTGCAAAGGGTTGTAATTCAAATTGTCTCACCGTGGCGCTACGCCGCAGGTGGCGGGAGATTAACTTCGTTGAACTTCTTGTCGTTCGCAGGCGCGTAGCGCCTGTGTGCGACAATTTGAAATGCACCCACGGCAAAATCGGATAAAATATGACGACTTTGAACATTTATTATTTATTTTTTATCCCTTCAAAGGGAATGAATTACGTTCTTTCTTGCGTTACGGTCGGAGAAAAAATGAGATAATAAGGTTGGGGAAATTCATTTAACAACCTCAGTAGCAAAGCGTGTAACGATATGCATTAACGCTTGTCAAATTTTTACGCTGTCCAAATAAACGGTATCGGGGCAAAGGTCGGCATCGTTAGCCCAGCGTATGGTACCGACAAAAGGGTGCACCGTTTTGAACATTTCTTCGTCTTTCAACGGCTGAAAAACTTCGTAGCCCAAGTAAGGTTTTACGTCGAAAATACCCTCTTCGCCATTTGTAAACCACACATGAACGGTATAATCTTTTTCGGGGACAACATTTTTTACTTGCGGGTTCATGCTTACTATTTTAAAGGTTCTATTTTATATATACTCTTACCATCTACTGCCAAATCCCAATCGGCCATCAACTCATCTGCATGTAAAGTTATCCAAGCTTGAACGAGCCTGATTTGAGGCTTCTTCAACATTCCTCCAACTATTTCGCCGTCAGGAATAGAAAAAATCGCACTGCCATCTTGATATTTGACATGAATATGCGGAAGCTTATGCTGCCGATTATCTCTAAAAAACATAGAGATAATTATACCATAAAACATTGATAGCGTCGCCATAAAAATTAGTTTTTACAAAGATAATAAAAAACTTTTATTCTCCGTCATCCCGCCGGAACTTGGAGTATTGTCCCGTCTTCGCTGTACTCCAGCTCTACCACCTTCAGGCTTCGCAGCCACGTTTTTCCTCCCGAGGGGACGCAGTCGTGGTGAAAAAGATACCACTTCCCTTTGTACTCCACAATGGCGTGGTGGGTAGTCCAGCCAAGCACGGGGGGCAAAATGACTCCCTGGTAGGTAAACGGGCCGTAAGGGCTGTCGCCCGTTGCGTAGCAAATGTTATGCGTATCGCCGGTGGAGTAGGAGTAGTAATACTTTCCGCCGCGCTTATGCATCCACGAAGCCTCGAAGAAGCGTCGCTCCGTATCGCCCTGCGTAAGCGGCCTGCCGTTGGGGTCGAGGATGATCAGGTCGCGCGGTTCTTCGGCAAATCCGAGCATGTCGTCGCTTAGCCTGACGACCTTGGGGCAAATTGCGGCCTCGCCGTCTGCGGGGAAGGCAGCGGCCTCCAGCGCCTTGTTGCTGCGGTAGCGCTGCAGCTGCCCGCCCCAGATGCCGCCAAAGTACATGTAGTACTTTCCGCCTTCCTCCAGCACGGCGGGGTCGATGCTGTAGCTGCCGCGAATGGGGTCGGGCTGCGGGACAAAAGGGCCTTCGGGCCTGTCGGCTACCGCCACACCAATGCGAAAAATATCGTTCCTGTCCTTCAGCGGAAAGTACATGTAGTACTTTCCGTCTTTGTGCGCCACGTCGCAATCCCAGAGCTGGCGGCCAGCCCAGGGAATATCCTCCACCCGAAGCGCCACGCCGTGGTCGGTAACCTCGCCGGTCTCCACATCCTCCAAAGAAAAGACGTGGTAGTCGTTCATGTCGAAGTGGTCGCCGTTGTCGTTTTCGGGGATGCCGCTTTCGCGGTCGTGCGACGGGTAGATGTACAGCTTGCCGTCAAACACGTGCACGGCAGGGTCTGCCATATAATCACCCGGTACCAAGTATCTTGTTTTCATTTTGAATTTTGAATTTAATTGAAGAAATTTTGAATTTTGAATTTTGAATTCCTGACGGCGTAAGCCAATTCAAAATTCAAAATTCAGAATTCAAAATTTCAAAGTTATTTTATGCAATAATTGTTTTTGAGCACATCATCCTGCGTGAAGAACACCTTGTACAAATCATCCAGCCTGTGCACGGGTCGCTCCACGTCGTACGGGATGGGCAGCTTGGAGAATGTTTGAAAGTACAGCAGGCAGGCATCTTTCCACCATACGGCGTCCTTTGCCTGTACTTGCAGCTTTGCCTGCACATCGGCAAAACGCTCGGCGTCGACGTAGGGTTCCAGCCTGTCCCACGCTTTTTGCATGTTACGCACTTCGCGAACACCGCTATCGTAACGGTAGCAAAGCTCATCCCACAATGTTCTTCCTGATTTTAGCTTATGCGTCCACGCCACGTGGTGAAACCACAGCAGCAAGCGCTCATCGCAGGTTGCCACGTCGCTGAGCTGCTCGCGCAGAGGCGAAAAGTACTGCGCAACGGCGTTGCTTCCCGCTGCCGTACGGTCAAATCCCACGCCGGCGGCATCTGCACGGTGGTAGTACACGGGCATCCAGTCGGGGCGTCCGTCCGGGAAGTAGCCCCAGGGCTGCGGGCCGTAGTGCGCGTTGAACGAAAAGATGTGGTGCAGGCCGAGCGGCATCATGTAATCCACGCAGGCTTCGCGCGAGGCGAGCATCAGCTCCTTTGCAGGCTTGACAAAGTTTTCGTCGGAGGTAAACGTCATTTTTAGCCATTCGTCGGCAATCTGTTCGGAAGTCAGCTCGTGATTCCACGCAAGCCGCCCGAAGGCATACCAGTTTGCCTGCGCAAAGTGGTGTCCGCACCAGCTCGCGCTGTCGCCGGTATTGGCTACGCCTGCAATAGCCGTTACCTTTGCCGGGCGCAGCGTTCCGTCCGTTATTTTCGCAACGGTTGAGCCTTGCCCGTTGGCGTAGGTATCGCTGCCGAGCGTTTCCTTAAAAAGCGGGGCAAGGTACACCAGATGGTTGGAGAAGCCGAGGTACTCCTGCGTAATTTGAAATTCCACCATCTCCTGCGTACGCTGCAGCGCTCCGAAGAGCGGGCTGAACGGTTCGCGCGGCTGAAAATCCACAGGGCCGTTTTTTATCTGAATAATCACGTTATCGCGAAGCTGCCCGTCGAAGGGCACAAACTCGCTGTAGGCCTGCTTGGCGCGGTCTTCCGGCGTGGGATTATAAACGAAAGCCCGCCACATCACTATGCCCTTGTAGGGCTTCAGCGCGTCGGCCAGCATGTTGGCGCCGTCGGCGTGGGTGCGCCCGTAGTCCTGCGGGCCGGACTGCCCTTCGGAGTTGGCCTTTACCAAGAAGCCGCCAAAGTCGGGAATCAGCGCGTATATTTCCTTCACCTTAGCGCTCCACCACTTTGCGACCTCTCCGTTCAGCGGGTCGGCGTCCGGCAGCCCGCCAAGCGTTTTGGGCGAGGCAAAGTTGACCGACAGATATACCTTCAATCCGTAGGGGCGGAATACATCGGCAATGGCCTTTACCTTTCGCAGGTACTCGCCGGTAAGTATCTGCGGGTTGGCGTTCACGTTATTCAGCACCGAACCGTTGATGCCTATCGAGGCGTTTGCCCGCGCATACTCTTCGTATCGCGGCGAGATTTCGCCGGGCAGCTTTTCCCACTCCCAGAGCGAGCGTCCGGCGTATCCGCGCTCTACGCTTCGGTCGAGGTTATCCCAGTGGTTCAAAATCCTGACCTGATACTTGGGTATTTCCGTTACGCTGATGTTTTCGGTCAAGGCGCCCGTTGCCTGTAGCCGCAGCAAGTGGTACGCACCGTAAAGCAGCCCCTGCCCGGTTAACGCCGTAATGCTAACGCCGGCGTTGATATTGCCGGATATAGCAAATCCATCGCTGCCCAAATTGCCTGCTTTTTTTGCAGAGGCGATAACCAGCTTTACAGGCGCAACGTTTTTCCAGTGTCGTTGCAGCTCCTGCACGGCGATGGCGATGGCAGGATTTTTTTTGTCCGCCGATACCTGCGCGTTGGCGTTTGCGTTGGCAGGCAGCCAAAGGCGGCTGCCGTTTTCTGCGCTCGCGCTAAGCGATAATGGCAAAAATGCTAACGTGAGCAGGTGGATTTTTAATTGTTTGTAGCTAATCATAGTCTGTTCAATTTGTTTAAGCCATCTAAATACCTTCCCTTTTGCGCCGTCATTCCTCGCTGCGCTCGGAATGACGGCGCGGCGTTTGAATTTTGAATTCTGAATTCCTGACGGCGTAAGCCAATTCAAAATTCAAAATTCAGAATTCAGAATTCTTTAATTTTCTACTGCCCTGCCAAGCGGATAATCTCGCCTACAGCAGGTTTAGCCTTTCCCTGCCGGTCGAAAAGCAGGGCGTAGTCCGTGCGTCCGGGTACCGGCCAGCCGTTGCGCCACGAGTCGCCATCGCACACGCCCCAAAGGGTTACGCGGCTGATTTTGTCCTGATGCTTGAGGAAAATGCGGAAAAAGTCGGACATGCGGCCTGTCCATGCGGTGGCTACGCTGTCGGGCAGGCCGCCGGCGTAGGGGTTGAGCGACTGCCGGTACTCGAAGGTGGTCTCCACCGCGGCGCCAACGTTGGGGTTGGGCGAGGGCAGCACGGTAAGGTCCAGCTCGGTAACCATGACCTTAACGCCGGCTTCGGCAAAGGCCAGCAAGCTTTTCTCAAACTCTTCGATAGCCGGATAATCCATGCCGATATGCCCCTGCATTCCCACCGCGTCGATGCGCAGGCCGCGCTCCCGAAGCGTTTTTACCAGCCGGACAACCGCGCTGCGCTTGCCTTCAAAAGCCATTGAGTAGTCGTTGTAGTACAGCTCGGCATCGGGGTCGGCCTCGTGCGCCAGCCGAAAGGCCAGGGGAATGAACTCCTCGCCCAGGATTTCGTAGAACTTGCTTTTGCGCCACGAGCCATCCTCGAGTATGGCCTCGTTGACCACATCCCAGCCCTTGATGCGCCCCCTGTAGCGCGACACCACCGCCGTAATGTGGCTTCTCAGCCTCTCGGTGAGCGCTTCGGGCGACACATTTTTGCCGCTGCCGTCCGTGCAAAGCCACTCCGGCGCCTGCGAATGCCACACAAGGCAGTGCCCCGTAATCCACATGCCGTTTGCTTCGCCCCAAGCTACAAACTTGTCGGCCTCGTCAAAGAAGAACTTGCCCTCGGCGGGCTGCAAAAACATGCTTTTCATGCAGTTTTCCGGCACGATGGCGGAGAAGTTCTCCCGCGCCACGCGCTCCGAGAGGGTATCTACGCCCGTAAATTGCGCTACGCTCAGCGCCGTGCCGATGTAAAACTTGTCCTTCAGCGCTTCTTTCAGGCTGATTTTTTCGTCCGTTTGGCTTCCGCATCCAACGGACAGCAAGAGGGCTGCTGCGCCCCAACAAGGAATAATTTTACGTGATTTCATTGATTTTAGAGTTTAGTGATTAAAAAAAATAATAATATAGAAATGTTCAATGTCTCCGCACCCGCTGCACCTGTTGCACCCGCTGCGCCCGTCATTCCGAGCGCAGCGTGTTGGCGGCGGCTTCACCGACGACAACACAGCCGCCATCGACAACGTTACCCCGACGTTTCACGTCGTTCCTGCTTCAATTTCTTTTCCGTACGCCACCAGCTGCTCGTCGGTGAGGTTGTAGCGCGAAACGATGAAGGCGAGCAGCACCACCAGCAGGGCCGGCAGCGCAGCAAGCAGCACCCTGATGCCCAGCAGAGCGGCGTCGCCCTGCATGTCCAGCTCGGAGCTGAATCCGGTGAGCGAAAGCACTACGCCCGGCACAAAACCGCCAAGCGCCAGCCCGAACTTAAAGAAGAAGCCTATCAGGGCGTTGGCAATGCCCGAAATGCGCCGGCCCGTTTGCCACTCGCCGTAGGTGATGGCCTCGGGGATGAGCGACCAGATAAAGGCGCCCACCACGCCAAAGCCGATGGAGCGTATGAGCTGCGCGACAAAAATCATGCCCACCCTCTCGGTCGGGAGGACAAACAGCGCCGCAAACCCAACAAACGAAACGGCAAGCGAAAGGTAGAGCAGCCCCTTTTTGCCCAGCTTGCGGCGCAGCAGCGGCATGAAGGGCAAAATGGCCAGCGCCGGCAGCGCGGAGATGACGTTGTAGTAGCCCACCAGGCTTTCGTCTCCAAGGTTGTACTTCACAAAGTAGGTGGCCGCCGAGTTGGTAATCGCCATGATGGCAAAGGCGGTGATGAACATGAACGAAATAACCCTCAGCGGCTTGTTGCGCACCACCTCGGTAAACAAATCGGAAAACTTTACCTTCGACTGCTTTTCCTTGGAAATGACCACGCGCTCCTTTGTACCCGCAAACGAAAAAAGGAGGGCGCCAAGGCCAACAACCCCGTAAATGAGCACGGTGAGCAGCCAGCCGCCGCGGGCTTCGGGGGAGTTCATCGTGCCGGCAAAGGCAATCACAAGGGTCGGTACGCCGTAGGTGATGGCCACCTGCGCCACGTTGACAAGCCACATGCGCGTGGTGGTGAGGATGGTAACCTCGTGCTGGTCGCGCGTGAGAGCGGCGTTGAGCGCGCCAAACGGCACGTTGACCGTTGTGTACACCACCGAAAGCAGCACGTAGGTAGCGCAGGCGTACGCCACCTTGCCCGCCTCGCCGAAGCTGGGAACGATGAAGCAGGCTATCATCAGCGCCGTAAGCGGCAGCGCCATGATGAGGAGCCAGCCGCGGTACTTGCCGAAGCGGGTGGTGTGCATGTCGATGAGCGCGCCGGCAATGGGGTCCCAAACGGCGTCGATAATGCGCACACCGAGGAACATGGCGGCCGCAATGGCGGGGTTAAGGCCGTACACGTTGGTGTAGAAAAACAGCAGGTAAGTTGTTACCGTCTGGTAAATGAAGTTCTGCGCCATGTCGCCCGACCCAAAGGCGATGCGCTCACGCCACGACAGCTTGTAAAAGCCTTTTGACTCCCTTTCGGAATCTTTTTGAGAAATGTAAGCCATTTTTGAATTTTGAATTTTGAATTTTGAATTTTGAATTTCCTGTGAATTTTGAATTTTGAATTCTGAATTTTGAATTGGCTTACGCCGTCAGGCATTCAAAATTCAGAATTCAAAATTCAAAATTCAAAATCCCTGCTTTCCGGCGCGCCGAGGTAGCTGGGCTGTAGCCCGCCGAAGTCGAGTAACACCTTTTCGAACACAATACCTGCCTCAATCGCGCGGATGCGCAGGGTGTGGCTGCCGGCCCCACCGATTTTCATTTTCGTTGCCGTTTTGATAATGCGCTCGCCCTGCCACCTGCCGAGCGAGCCGTCGTAGTGGCCGTTGAAGTTGACGATTTCTTCCGTGCCGCCGTCGATGGACAGGGCGTAGCGCAGCCCCCTGTTGGCGTTGAAGTTCAGCGTGGGCGCAAGGAATACCTGCACCTCCACGTCGCCGCCGGCGAAGGTTGTTTGCAGGTCGTATTCAAGAAAAATGCTGTCGGCTGCTTTCGGATAGGCGTTCTGCGGGAACGTCGTTACCGCCGACCCCGTATGCCCTAAATTCGGAATGACTTCCCAGCGGATATTCCCCTCGCCCTTTGCGCGAGCAAAGTGGTGCGCTTCGATGGCAATGTAACCGTCGCTTTCGATGAAGCGTTTTTCTTTGGGTTCTCCGCGGTACACGTATTGAACTTTCGGCAGGATATTGCGGGGCGGGTCGTTCCACGCCGTGTAGCCAATGCGTACCTGATCCATCTGGTGCGCCCACTTGCCGTCGGCAATATCTTCATTATAATGCCGGGTGAGGATGGAGTCTCGCGCAAAACATTCCTTCACCTTGTCGGCGTAAGCGTTGGCCCGCACGTCGTAGGCGGCGGCATACTTTTTGTTCAGCGCAAGGGCGTAGTACATTTCGTAGAGGTTGCACACCCCATTGATGGGGAAGAGCACCAGCTCGTCGAAGGCGTCGCGGTACTCCGCCGGCAGCAGGTTGTACATCCGCAGGGCGTCGAGCGCAAGGTTTTTGTACTCATCGAGCACGGTTTCAAATTCGTTGTAGCTGTCGAGGCTGAAGGTTTTGTCGTCGAGCAATTCGGGCGTTACGCGGCTGTTGTACTTGGTGTACAGGTCCAGCATCCGGGCGATTTCTTTGACGTATCTTTTGCCGAACTGCTGTTCGACCCAAGCTTCCGTCCACTGCGAAAGGTTTTGGGGGTTGAAGCGGTCGGGATTCCAGGCGAGGTCGAGGAAGAAGCTAATGGGAAACTCCATCGGCTTGAGGTCGCCTACGTTGACCACCCAGATTTTATCCACCCCGTGCCGGTAGGCAAGGCTCATCTGCTCGAAGGTGCGCTCGTTTTGCGTTACGTTAAGCCACTTGTAGCTGCGCGGGCCGCCCACGTAGTCGAAGTGGTAGTACATGCCGTATCCGCCCTTGCGCTTGGGCGCGTTGACGTCGGGCAGCTTGCGGATGTTGCCCCAGTTGTCGTCGCAGAGCAGCAGCGTGACGTCATCGGGCACGCGCATGCCCTTGTCGTAGTAGTCCTGCACTTCCTTGTAGAGCGCCCACGCCTGCGGACGCTCTTCGGCTTTTTTGCCGGTTACCTTGGCAATGATGCCGCGCTGGTCTTTGATAATGCGCTGCAGCAGGGCGATGTTGGCGCCTTCGCTCATCGGCTCGTCGCCGTCGCCGCGCATGCCGACGGTAACGACGGTTTCAAAATCCTTCATCCGCTCCATGCCGCCGCGCCAAAATTCCTGCAATACTTTCGGGTTCTTGTCATAGTCCCATGCACCCTTGCCGAGGTATGTCCATTCTTCGTGGGCGCGCCCCATCGGCTCGTGGTGCGAGGTGCCGAGCACAATGCCCATTTCGTCCGCCAGCGCGCCGCTGAGGGGGTCGTCGTAATACAGCGCGTTGCCCCACATGGCCGGCCAGAGGAAGTTACCCTTCAGCCGGAGAATCAGCTCGAACATGTGCTCGTACATCTTCGAGTTCACGCCGCCGAACTTCTCCACGCACCAGCCTTTGAAAGCAGGCGATTCGTCGTTGATAAAGATACCGCGGTAACGCACGGCAGGTTCGCCGTCGGTATATACGCCGGGCTTGGCGTAAAGGTTGTCCTGATGCGCCGTCGGCACATCCGCCCACCAGCACCACGGCGACACGCCGATTTGTCGCGACAGCTCGTAAATGCCGAATATCGTACCCCGCTTGTCGCTGCCGGCAATAACCAAACCCTTTGCGACGCTTGGCGCAGGGTTGTCTATGGTTTGGATGAGGTACTTCTCAATCTTGCCGGCAAACTCCTTCCGGTCAATTTTACTCTCGTCAATCAGGCGGTCTATGAGGGCAGACTTGCCCGCCGTGCCAACGATAATGGCGTAAGCGCCGTCCGCCGCAGGCGTATTTCCCGTTACCTTGCGGAAGTCGTCCTTGAGGTCGCCTACCGCGCGAAGGACGCCTTTGTAGTCGCCGTCGTCGCAGAGGATGGCGGACGGCTTGCCGCTTGCCGCCAGCGGAAACCATGCATCCCCGCCTTGCGTGAATACAAATTGCTCCTGACCAAAAAGGCAGGCAGCCGAAATAAGCAAAGTCAAAAGTGTTGTCAGCAGCTTCATTTTATCAGCGTTTTAGTATAGTGAAAGAAATCAATATCCACGTATCCTCCCGGTTGCTTTGTAGCGTAATTGTAAATGGCAAAGCGGTTGCCCATGAAGTGCGCCAGGTTGTATATCATGCGAAACTCTGCGCCCAGCGGCGTCCAGCGTTCTCCGTCGAGGCTGTAGTAGAAGCTCGCCCTGTCGGTAGTAAAATCGCAATCCATGCGCAGGCATACCGTGCTTCCGGTGAGCGCTACCCTACTCTTTTCCTCGCCCCTGTCGGTCATCACAACAAACTTTGCGCTGTCGTCCGCCACCACCGATATAAGCCCGGGTTCGGCGCAATAGGCGCCCAGCCCCGCCACATCGCCGCTCTTCATTTGGGATACATCCATGCCGATAGCGCCGCTGCACCTGGGGCCTTCGGTGCGCTGCGAGAGGATATTGCGCGCCTGAAAAATATTTTCTACCACCTTCTCCGTCCTGAGCCGCATGTAGCCTTCACGCTCGGCGAGCGACCACAGGCGGTTGTCGGGGTTGTGGTTCCACTGCCAGCACAACGCCAAATTACCCGTATCAAAATCATCGCTGACGACTAACGGCGCTTCGGGATAGCCGTGCGCAGGCTTTTCCATTGTTTTAGGAACTTTGCCGTTCCTGTCGCCAAGCACAGGCCAGCCGTCCTCCCAGCGGCAGGGCATGAGCACGGGAACGCGCCCTACAGCGCCGTGGTCTTGAAACAGGAAGCCGAACCATCGCCCATCCTCCATATCTACAACGCCGCCCTGCGCTACGCCGTGCCCCTGCAAGTCGAGCGTATCGGAGAGCATTACTTTCGACTCGTACGGCCCCTCAATGCGGTCGGAGCGAAAGCAGAGCTGAGTGCGAATCCCGCCGCGCGGCCACCAAATGATAAAGATGTAGTATTTTCCGTTGTATTTGTTCAGGTGCGTTCCCTCAAACAGCCCGCCGTAGCCCTGCGCCTTGCCGTCAATAACGCTTGCGTTGAGGCCGCCCGTCTTGATACCGGTGAGGTCGCTGCTCAGCTCAACGATTTTAATTTGCCCTTCAACATACGACAAGTAAACCCGACCGTCGTCGTCGAACAGCAGCGAGGCGTCGTGGTAGTTGCGGTCAAATTCGGCAAGTTTTTCCCATTTGCCCGCCGGGTTATCGGTGGCGTAGATATACGATTTTTGCGGGCGGTTGGTGGCGAAAAATACGTAAAACTTACCCTCGCGGTAGCGGAGCGATGTTGCCCATTGCCCCTGCCCGTAAACGTTGCCTCCGTCGAGGTCGTAGAGCGGGCTGTCCTTGATTTCGTCAAACACGTAGCTGATAATTTCCCAGCTCACGAGGTCTTTCGAGTGCATAATCGGCGCTCCGGGCATGAGGTGCATGGTGGTGCTGACCATGTAGAAATCGCTGCCCACGCGGATAATATCGGGGTCGGGAACATCGGCGTAGATGACGGGGTTAGTAAAGGTCGAGGCGTTGGGCTGTACCCTCCCGTCACGGTTGTCGTCATTGCCGCTGCTACCGGCTGCCTGCGCCGAGAGGGTCAGGCAGAGCAGCAGCGAGGCTACCACAGGTATGGTTTTCATAAGCTTTTTCATATCGTTTAATCGTTAATCACTAAGCTCTAATTGAAAAGGCGATGCCGGCAGCCCCTCAGTGTTGTAAAGGTTAGCGCCGGCGGGGTTGTTTGCCCATGCGTAGCGCACGGCGGCAGGCAGGGCAACGCTGTCGCTCCAGACAACAACCTCCTTCCCGCTGATGGCGGCCTTGGCCGGGTGAAAAATACCGTCGGCTCCGGCAACGGCAAAGCCCTTCAGCTCGACCGTCGGCAGCAGGCTGCCGTTTTTTTCCTCAAACGAAAGTATTACCTTGCTGCCGTCCGTTTTGTGCGACAGATATACGGGGCCTTCGCTCACGATATTTTCGCCGTAGGCCAGCCTGCGCGCCTGAAGCGCGATACGCTTGCCCACATCCTTCTTGTTGAGCGGGTGAATGTCGTTCCATTCGCCCAGGTCAATGGTTACGGTCAGGGCGGTATTCGGGATGGCCTGGGCGAGCTTTCGCTGCACCTCCCGCAGCGACGCCCAACCGCTGTTTTGCTGCAGCAGGGCAGGCTCCATGAAGTTAGGCAGCTGGACAACGAAAAAGGGCAGGCTATCGTTATCCCACAGGCGACGCCAATCGCCTATCAGCGCCGACATCAGCTCGTAGTACTCGTCGTGCCGGCCGGTGTTCGCCTCGCCCTGATACCAGAGTACGCCCTTCACGGCAAAATTTTGCAGCGGGGCAACCATAGCGTTGTAAAGCCCTGCGGGTTTGTACTGAAACGTAATGCCTCCGCCGCTTACGGCGTTCATCCGTGCGCCGTTTTGGTACTTCCACGCGCCCTCGAGGATCACCTCCCGACCGCCGGACACAATTTTGTAGGGTTTATCCTTTACAAATTCCGGAAATCCGGCGCGGCTTATCAGGCGGACGGCAATAACGTTCTTTCCCGCCTTCAGCAAGCCCTGCCGGAGCGGGTAGTTGCGCGGGGGGTACTGGTAGCCGGTTGTTCCGGCAAGCTCTCCGTTGACGTAAACTTCATCGGCGCCCACAATGCGCCCCATGTAGAGCATAGCCTCCCTGAGCTCCGCGCCTGCGGGCAGGTCAACTTCACGGCGAAACCAAAATACGCCGTTGTTCGGGTGGAAGCCGTTGCGCCCCCAGCTGCTGTCGAGCAAGTCCGTGGTTGGCCATGCACGGTCGTCGTAGTCGGGCGCAAACCACTTTACGGCCTCGTTCATGCCCTTGTCCTGCTCATTGAGCACCTCGCTCCAGCGGCGGTCGGGCAAGGCGCCCAGCCGCTGCATGTCGGCCACAAATTCGTCCGACCGGCAAATGCGCATGTCGTTGAGCAGGGCCGGAAACGGCTGCAGCGCTTCCTCGCCAATCCAAGCTTCGGCCGGCGAGCCGCCAACGCTGGAGTTGATGATGCCCACGGGGACTTTTGTCTTCTCGTACATTTCCCGCGCAAAAAAGTAGGCAACGGCCGAAAAATGCTGCGCCGTCTCCGGCGTAACGTCCACCCACGAGCAGGGCGGCACGTCCGGCTGCGGCGCGTGAAAATTGTAGGTCATGGGGATTTTGACGTAGCGGATGCTGGGGTTGGAGTAGCGGTTGACCTCGTCGCCAAACAGGGTCATCACCCGCTCAACGGGCGTTTCCATGTTCGACTGGCCGGAGCATAGCCACACATCGCCAAACAGCACGTTGCTTACGGCGATGCTGTTGCTTGCCCGTATGTCTATCGTGTAGGGGCCTCCGGCCGGCTGAGGCGGCAGCACAACGAGCCAGCTGCCGCTGCTGTCGGCCACGGCGCGGTAAATAGTTTCTTTGACGGTTTCTTTGACGGTTTTTTTGAGCGTCAAGCTAACCGCCTCGCCGGGGGCAGCCCATCCCCACAGCTTGACGGGAACGTCGCGCTGCAAAATCATGTTGTCGCTCACCAGCTGCGGCAAGCGAACTTGCCCAAAAGCGCAAATCGCCGCAAAGAGCGAAAGGAGTAAAATGGCCGGTTTTTTCTTCATAGCAGCTTGGAAATTTTGAATTTTGAATTTTGAATTTTGAATTCGGAATTTTGAATTTTGAATTTCGGAAATTCGGAAATTCGGAAATTCTTGAATCTTTGAATCTTTGAATTCTTGAATCTTTGAATTTATAGCCAACTACAAAGGTATAGCAATGCAACCGATAAATGCAACACAAACGCTTTTTATACGCTAAGCTCGTCCTCAAACGAATTGCATTGCAACATATTATCCCCCAATCCTGAATGTTAAAACGAGGCCAAAAACGGCTGAAAATTACGACATTTCCCCCCACAACTGCACCCCCTCACCCCCTCAACCCGTCATTCCGAGCGCAGGCGGGAATCTCCTCCCAGGCACTCCCCCACCCCTCAACCCGTCATTCCCGCGCAGGCGGGAATCTCCTCCTACACCCACCGCACTTGGGTAGCGTTCGCTGTAGAGACGTGGCGCGCCGCGTCTCCACGGGTAGGCGCCGCCGCCGCCTACTTTCAACCCTTGATTTGTATTGCTATATTCAAGTTTCCCACCCTTTCTCCATCTAAGGAAATTCAAGGGATATATTTTGTATATAATTGATAATCATCATTATTTACGCGACGTTTAACGATGCTTCACAGTCTGTATTTAATT
>JAISAC010000043.1 GCA_031266935.1 Prevotellaceae bacterium | reverse complement strand
AATTCCAATAAAGACCCCGCCGCAATAACATGCAATTCGGGAAAATCCTCGTAAAAAAAACGCAATGAAGAAATTGCCGGAAGACAGCTTTGAATTTCATCAAGGAAAAGCAGCGTTTTCCCTGCCTCTATCGGCAAGTCAAACGCAGCCGAAAGTTTTTCGCATAAATAGTGCGGCGAAAGATTTCCTTCTTCAAAAATTTGCTTTACCGCTGCATTTTTCTCAAAATTTATTTCCAGAAAATACTCAAATTTCTTTGCCAGATTCCTGACCGTAGACGATTTTCCTACCTGTCTTGCCCCGCGCAGTAACAGCGGCTTGTGTTTGGTGTCTTTCGCCCAGCTGTATAAACTTTCGTCAATCAGTCGATTAATGTATTTCACTTCATTTTTCATAATCAAAAATAAGAAGCTCACTTTATTTTTAGTACCCGAACTTTGACAGTTCACTCAAAAAATACGGGGCAAAGATACCATTTTCACTTCAAAAATACAAACCGAACGAATCATCATTTCAATTTTTCTCGTGTAACCCAATATTTCAAAGAACGCTTTTTATATATTTCAAGACTCTACCAACATTCCGTCCCTTGCGGGACGGCGAAGATGCCGCGCTACTCGTACTTCCCCACATCGAGCTTGAGCAGCACAAACAGGAGGATGGTGAACGCCCACAGCGACGAGCCTCCGTAGCTGATAAAGGGTAGGGGGATGCCCACCACGGGCATAATGCCAATGGTCATGCCGATATTCACGGCGATGTGGAAAAACAGGATGGAGGCAACGCCGTAGCCGTAAAACTTGGCAAACATACTTTTTTGGCGCTCGGCCATGTTGACTATGCGTATGAGCAGCAGCAGGTACAAAGCCACCACCAGCGTAGCGCCCAGAAAGCCCCACTCCTCGCCCACGGTGCAGAATATGAAGTCGGTGCTTTGCTCGGGCACAAAGTTACCCTTGGTTTGCGTTCCCTCCAGAAATCCCTTGCCGCTCAGCCCGCCGGAGCCAATGGCCACCTTTGACTGGTGAACGTTGTAGCCCCAGCCCTTGAGGTCGGATTCGATGCCCAGCAGGTCGTTTATCCTGCGGCGCTGGTGCTCCTTGAGGACGTTGTCGAACACGTAGTCCACCGAGTAGTTGATGCCAACGGAGAGCACGAAAAACTGGATGATGAAGAATACGTACTTCAGCTTGTTCCACCACGCATATATGATGATAACGGGCAGCATGGCGGCATGAGCAACAATGAGCGATTCAAAAAGCGGCATGTCGGCGTCCAGGGGCCTCAGCCCCAGGTGCAGTACTATCGTTATCACCGCAATGATGGCGATAGCTGTAAAGCCAGCCTTGTAGCGCTTACTGGAAATCATAAAAATGCCGAAGCAAAGCAGCCCGATGAAAATAGCAACGGAGGCCGGCTCAATAAGCAGCGACAGGATGAACAGGAAAACGAGGAACAGGCAGGATACCACAAACCTCGCTTTCAGCCCGGCCCTGTAAAATACGATGATGAAGGAGGTAAATACCAGCGCCGAGCCGGTATCGTGCTGCAGCAGCGTAAGCGCGAAGGGTACGAGGACGACAGCGAAAGCGAGCGCAGCGCTCTTGACGTTTTGTATGCGGAAGTTGTGCGCGCCTACCACCTTGGCGAGCATCAGCGCGGTGGCAACTTTCATAAACTCTACCGGCTGGAGGCTCATAAAGCCAAGCGAGAGCCACGATTTTGAGCCGTTAATTTCGTTTCCAAAGATGAGCGTGGCCACAATGAGCAGCAGCGCAAAAAAGTACAAAAATCCGGCAAAAAGGGGGTAAAACCTGTTTTCTATCACCATCACGAATACGGCAATAATGCAGGCCATGCCTACCCAAAACGCCTGAAGCAGGCTGTGGCTGTGCGCGTCAAAAAAGCGGGGGTGCTCCTCGTTAAACCCCGAGGCGTAGATGCTAAGCAGGCCAATACCCATCAGCAGCGCCCATATCAGGACGATGCTCCAGTCGATTTTTGCCAGCAGGCTATAGCTTCGGTTGCGCGCCATTTTGTTGCATCAGGTTTCCGTCCTCAACGTAGCTTTCAATCCACGTGCGGGAGATGGTTTTCGTTAAGTATTTCTCTACAATAAGGCTTGCCGTCGGCGCAGCCCACCTCGCCCCGGCTCCGCCGTTTTCTACGTACACCGCCACCGCTATCTTGGGGTCGTCTTTGGGCGCAAAGCAGATGAATACCGAGTGGTCTTCGCCGTGCGGGTTTTGCGCAGTGCCCGTTTTTCCGCACAGGTCAATGCCGTTTATCCTGGCAATGCCTGCCGTTCCGCCAAATCCTCCATTCACGGCGAGGTACATGCCCTGCACCACCGGCTCAAAATGCCGGTGCTCGATGGTGGTAATATGCGGCACGAAAAAGCTGTCGTCCGGCTTTTCGCCGCGTACGCTTTTGGCGATGTGAGGCGTATAGTAAAATCCACGGTTGGCAATGGTGGCGGCAATGTTGGCCATGTGCAGCGGGGTTACGCCCAGCTCTCCCTGCCCTATTGCCAGCGAAATAATGCTCAGCGATTTCCACCGGTTTGCGCCGTGCATACGGTCGTAAGTAGCAGCGGTGGGCAGTATGCCGCGCAGCTCGTTGGGGATGTCGGAGTTAAGCCTTTGCCCAACGCCAAAGCTTTCGACATGCTTTCGCCACAGGTTGAAGCCGGCTTGAGGATCGTTGTACTTGTCTATAATGCTGCGGAAAACGTAACAGTAGTACGCATTGCACGAAACTTGCAGCGACTGCGTCAGGTTGACCGGCGAAAAGTGGCGGTGGCATCCCACGAAGCGGCGGCCAAGCGCAAACCCGCCTCCGCAGGTGTGGGTAGTTTTTTCGCTTATCGTTGCCTCCTGCAGGCCAATGAGCGCGTTGAGGCATTTGAAGATAGAGCCGGGCGGATACTGCGCCATCACCGCGCGGTTGAATAGCGGCTTGGTGGGGTCTGTGCTCAGCGCGTTTCGCTCGGCGGCGCGGTGCACGTCGATAAACAGCTCGGGGTCGAAGTTGGGGGTTGATACCAGCGCGAGGATTTCGCCCGTTGCCGGCTCTATGGCAACAATGCTCCCGATTTTATTTTGCATAAGGCGCTCGCCGTATTCCTGCAGCGTAGCGTCTATGGTGCACACGATGTTGTCGCCGGGTAGCGCGGCGGTGTCGAGCTTGCCGCCGGCGTATGAGTTTTTAACGCGGTTATACACATCGCGCATGTAGATGCTCACGCCGCGCTTGCCGCGCAGCGCCTTTTCGTAGGCGTACTCTATGCCTATTTTCCCGATGTAGCTTCCCTGCGTGTAGAAAGGGTCGGCGGCAATGCTGCTGGTGTCGGCCTCGCCGATGTAGCCGATGAGGTTGCCGGCAATGCGCTGCGGGTAGGAGCGTATGCTGCGCGCCTGCGCGTAAAAACCGGGAAACTTAAACCATTTTTCCTGCAGCAGCGCAAACGCCTCGACAGATACCTGCCTGCGGAACAGCGCCGGCTGGTAGGCGGCTGTTTTCTTTGCCTTGGACTTGATGGCTTGCAGCGTGGCCAGAATCTGCTCGGGCGAAATGTCCAGCACCTGCGACAGCATTGCCGTATCAAAAGCGGCCAGCTCGCGCGGAATGACTACAATATCGTACACCGTCTGGTTGCCTACCAGCAGCGTTCCGTTGCGATCGTAGATAAGCCCCCGTGCGGGGTACTGAATTTCGTAGCGCATTACGTTCTGGTCGGCAATGCGCTTGTAGTAGCTGTCAATGACCTGAATGTAGAACAGGCGGCCGAGTATGACGGCGCATACAAGCACGAAAAAAATGATGATATATATTTTTCTATTGGCAAATTCCTTCACTTATCGGTAGCGTTTATCTCTTTTTTCAAAGAAAATTTCTAATATTAGCATGATAACCGCTGCAGCAGCAGCGCTCAGCAGCGCGCGCAGCAGCGTAAATTGGGCTTGATGGAGCGTAAATACTTCCAAAAAGAACAGCACTAAGTGGAAGGTAAAGGTGAGAATAAGCGCGTAGAGCAAAAAGCGGTACGTTCCCAGCACGTAGATAGACGGGCGCAGCGCCTTGTTGGCGTCTTCCTTGCCAACGATAAACCGCTTCACTACCGACGGACGAATAAAGCCGATGAACACACACGCTGCCGTGTTTTGCCCCAGCGTCCCCGACAGGAAATCAACGGCAAGCCCCAGCGCAAAGGAAGCCAGCAGCAGGCTTATCCTTGAGATGCCCATGGGAAGCATAAGGATGTAGAAAATATATACGCAAGGCGCCACAAACGCGTCGAGAATGCCGCGCAGTTGCACGTTGTTGAACAAAAAGACTTGTCCGGCAACCATTGCTAATGCAAACAATATGCTTCGCCACCATTTATTCATTGTAGTATATCACTGTAGTATATCATTAGTAATGACGAATAAACTAGATATAACAGTTAAAAGTATCATCCCGTAGAGACCTCACCCCCGGCCCCTCTCCAAAGGAGAGGGGAGGCTGACGCCGAATATCGTGTCCCACTCCCCTCTCCTTTGGAGAGGGGCCGGGGGTGAGGTCTCTACGGTTTTTATATCCGTTATATGTT
>JAISAC010000112.1 GCA_031266935.1 Prevotellaceae bacterium | reverse complement strand
GATGGGCACACTCATAGCACACACACACACACACACACACACACACACACACACACACACACACACACCCACACACACACACACACACACACACACACACACACACACACACATAAGGTCGCAAGTTATGTAATTTTTTCCTGCTTTACAATAGTTTGGAGTTTCTGTTTTGTAGCGAACAGCCCAGCATTTGGGGTGTTCGCTTCTTTTTTTCTGCCATGCTGTGCGGCAGCGCTTTGCTGTTGCCTGCTGCTTTTTCTTATCCCCTATTATTCACTGAAATCAGCTTTAATTTATGGGTATGAACAAAATGTTACTCGGTCAAAATCAAGCGGAGCAGGCTACATCCGCTGCCGGGTGGGCGAGCTGCGGCTTGCGGAAGTACGCAAAGCGGCGGCTCTTACCGCTGCCGTATGTCTTGAAACGATTGTTTTACAGTCGGTTAAAAAATATCGCTTTCCGATTTCGGCCAACACATATAGCCGGTCTGACAGCATGAAAAAAAGTTATCAACACTTTCAGCTATCCACATTTTTTACGGTATGCTGCCTGTCAGTAGCCTTGTCGGTAACAGGAGCTTGTAGCGAAAAAAGCGCCTCTGAGGAGGAGCCGGCTGGGCAACCTCCCAAAACGGAGGTTACCGCAGCAGCTACTGCCGAGCAAAACCTGCTTCGCGCCATGCTCATTGCGGATAGCGCGGTGGCGGCGCACTTTACCGGCAGCGACATGGCCATGGCGCGCTTCTACAACCCGTACACCAAAGAGCGCTCCGGCGAGAAGGGCAGCATCTGGATGTACACCGCCTCCATCGAAGCGGTGAACGCTATCCTGCACGCCCTCGCTGCGGTTAAGGATAGGGGAAAGCCCGAGCTCTACAACGCCCACTTTGACCGCTACGCCGAGCTGCTGGCAAAGCTGTACGAAAATGCGGAGTACTACATGGGCACGTTTACGCTTGTGTCCTACACGCAAACCAAAACGTGGTCGGTGTACGGGGTGGACAGGGGCAGCTACAAGGGAGGCGCGCGCGTAGAGGGCATATACAACGTGTACGACGACCAGCAGTGGCTGATACGCGAGCTGCTGGAATCCTACAAAATCACCGGCGAGAGCGACTACCTCGAGATGGCCGAGTACCTCGCCGAGTACGTGCTCGACGGGTGGGACTGCACGCGCACTTCCAACGGCGAAGAGGTGGGCGGCATTCCCTGGGGGCCGGGGTACGTTACCAAGCACTCCTGCAGCAACGGCCCAATGGTTAGCCCGCTGGTGTGGCTGCACGAGCTGTACAAAGACAAAGACGATGAGATTGCCCACCGCGACGTTGACCCTGCCGACAAAAAAACGCGCCGCGTACAGCAGGAAAAAAAGAGCGACTACTACCTTGATTTTGCCAAAAAAATCTATGCATGGCAAAAGCGCTACCTCCTGCGCCCCGACGGCGTGTATGACGATATGATGGGCGGATGTACGCCGGGAAATATTTCGCTGGAAGTAGTTGACCTCGTTCTTTACCGCAAAGGCGCTAGCTGTAAAGACCGCGTGGGGCCGGCCATTACCTACAACAGCGGTACCATGCTCTCCGGCGCGGTCGATTTGTACCGCGCTACGGGCGACAACGCCTACCTCGCGGATGCAAAAAAGCTCTCGGACGCCAGCTTCGGCTACTTTGCCACGCTCAACGCTACGCGGACGGGCTACTATACGTACGACATATCGGGGTTCCGAAACTGGTTCAACGGCGTGCTGATGCGCGGCTACGCCGAGGCATACCCCGTGTACGGCAGCGTGGCGGTACCGCTCAAGAGCTTTCAGGATAACCTCGATTACGCCTACAAAAACTCCTTCTACAAAGGATTTTTGCCCACCAACCTGCTGCTGGGCTGGAGCGTCCGGAAGGACAATAACGACGTAGAGGGTATGTTCACCTTTGCCTTTGCAGCGGAGTACGCCGTGCTGGCAAAATACGAGGCGGGGAAATTTTGAATTCTGAATTTTGAATATGGGGCTACCTGAACCTCATTTTCACCTAATTTTTCTAACAAAACAACCTCAGTATCAACGAATTGATGTATGTAACGCAACCTCATTACATCATTAAAGCGGCAAAAACGTTCGGAGGAAAAAATGAGGTAATGAGGTTGGGAAAATTCATTTAACAACTTGCTACTGAGGTTGTTTTGTTAGAGAAATTAGGTGAAAATGAGGTTTTGCGACAACTCCTGGCAAGTCCCGCAGGGACGACCCCCGTATGCTAAAGCATACGGAGCGGAGATGCGCCGGAGATGCGCGGATGCTCGCTTGTCCGGGCAATCCCGTAGGGACGACAATTTTATTAGCTGTTATATCTTGTTTATTCGTCATTCCTTAGTTGATAAAGATAAGCTGATAAAAAGGCGCCGCTCCCACACCACCGCTGCTGCAAAAACAAGCCGCAGGGCAAGCATCCAGAACAGCGAGGCGCCAATGGAGAAGAACAGCATCACATCCTCAATGTTGCTGTGCGAAACAGCGATGTGGTGGTTGAGCAGGTCTAACTCCCGCCTGCTCACCTTGCCCGACTTCTTTTCCTCTACCATCACCGCCGCGCCGTAGGCCAGGCCTAACGTTTGCGACACAATCCACAGGAAGGATGTTTTTGCCGGAAGCCCAAACACCCTGAGCAGCGGGCGGAGCAGCTTGGACAGCAGGCGAATCACTCCCAGCTCGGCGAGCACCCGCTGCAGCACGGTGAGCGATACAATAATGGCGAACATCTTGGCCGTCAGCGATAGCGTGCTGAGCGCCCAGTGCGTGAGCACCACCAGAAAGTTATCCTCCACCAGCTGCACTTTTTTTACGGATACGTCGCCTGCGCTGTCGGGCAAAATGGCGTTGAGCATCATCGCCGCCGCTACGGCAAACAAAAGCCGTATGGCAACCATGCGCAAGGCCGACGAACCTATCTTTTTCTGTATGGCGGTTTCGATAATCAGGTTGTGCGCGCAGAGGCACATGAGCGCCAGAATGGTGATGGAGCGCGCGTCGAAGCCAATGGTTTCGATGATGGCAATGGCGGCGTAGTGGTTAATCAGCGCACCGGTGATGAACACCAGCGCGGCCTCGCCCTGCAGCCCGATGTGCAGGAACAGCGGCGTGAGCCACCCCGATACCAGCGCAATAATGCCAAAATATTGCAGCAGCATTACGCCAAACGAAATGGCTACCGTGAGCCAAATCATCCACCATGCGGTTTTGAGGGCGGCTCGAAAGCCCTCCTTCATTGCCTGCTGCACATCGGGTGAGTGTTTTGAGTTGGGGGACAAAGCGTGGTAATTTTAGATTTCAATCAAACGTTTTCAGCGTTAGCTCTTCGCCGTCAAAGTCGGCGTAGGTGGACCCGGTAATCCAGTCGCTGAGCAGCACGAGCTGGGCGCTGCTGCTGGGCAGCGCTACTGCAACCGGCGTGTGGCGGTGGCCAAATACAAAGTAGTCAATTTTTTTGCGCTGCGCCACCTGCGCCGCAAACCTGTACTGCACCTCCTCCTCGCCGCGAAAGGGAACGGCAATACCCTTCGAGAGTCGATTTTTTTTGCTCCACGCAAGGCCAAAGGCAAATGCCCATCGGGGGTGCAGCATGGCGAACGCCCGCTGCAGAAAGCGGCTGGTAAAAATCCGCTGAAGGAGCGTAAGCGCAAGGGGAGCATCGCTGCCAAGCCTGTCGCCGTGGGCGAGGAAGAAAGTTTTGCCGCCAAGCCTCACCTCCTCCGTTGGGGCGCTGTGCATGGTAACGCCGCACTCCCTGTGCAGGTAATCGTGCGCCCAGAGGTCGTGGTTGCCGGGAAAGAAGTGCACCGCTACGCCGCTGTCGGTAAGCTCCGCCAGCTTGCCCAAAAACCGGACGTACCCCCGCGGCACAACGTACTTGTACTCCCACCAAAAATCGAACGCATCGCCGAGCACGTAAACCGCCGTCGCCGAACTTTTTATAAAATCGAGCCATCGCACCACTTTGCGCTCCCGCTCGGCAGGGTCGTAAAGCGGCAGGCCCAGGTGCATATCCGCAATGAAGTAGGTGTGCTTTTGCATGCTCTTTGCTTTAGTAATCGCGCAAAGGTACGAATTTTTGTTTTTGTAAAAAAAACCGTACATTTGTTTTTTCACCTGATCTCTTACACCTGATTTTTATGCCGCAAATGTCGTTGTCGCCTTTAAATCATTAAGCCGAAAAAATTATACGCTCATGAAACGTCGTTTTTTACAGGCCATACTTGTGCCTGCATTTCCGCTGCTAACATTTTCCCAGCCCATTGAGGTAGCCATTCGGCCGGAAGGAACCAACGGGATTACCTCGCCGGAGGAGGTCGAAGCGAACGGCCGCACAGGCAACGTTTCGCAGCCTGCAATGTACGTTTACCTTCCCCAGGGCGCGGCTGCTGCTCCGGTTGCCGCCGTGGTTATTTGTCCGGGGGGAGGCTACACCCGCTTGGCAATGTCCCACGAGGGGCACGATTTCGCCAAGTGGCTCAACACCAACGGAATGGCAGGAATTGTGCTCAAATACCGGATGCCCAACGGGCACAGCGAAGCGCCGCTAAGCGACGTCCGGCAAGCCTTGCGCCTTGTAAGGCAGCGCGCCGGAGAGTGGAACATTGCGCCCGACAAGGTAGGAGTTGCAGGATTTTCGGCAGGCGGGCACTTAGCCTCAACGGTGGCCACGCACTTGGCCGACAGCGCCACCCGTCCGGACTTTGCGCTGCTTTTTTACCCTGTGATAAGCATGGACAAAAGCGTTTCGCACCAGGGGTCGCGCCGGCAGCTGATTGGCGAAAACCCAGCGCCGGAGCAGGAGCGAGCGTACAGCAACGAGCTTTGGGTTACGCCGCAAACGCCGCCGACCATCCTTTTCCTTAGCAACGACGATAAAACGGTGCACCCGCGCAACAGCACGGATTTTTACGCGGCGCTCAAGCGCAGCGATGTTCCGGCGGCCATGTACATCTTCCCCAGCGGCGGGCATGGCTGGGGTATGCGCAGCACATTTGCCTATCACCGCGCGTGGACGGTGCTGCTAAAGAATTGGCTTCGCGAAGCAAGCTTTCTCCCGAAGGAGTAGCAGACGCTGCCGCAGCTAAATTTTAACTTTATTTATTTTTTTGAATTATGACGCCTGTTTTTCTCCATTACGACCGCTGCTCCACCTGCCAAAAAGCCAAAAAATGGCTGGACGATAACGGCGTTGCCGCCGCTCACCGCTCTATTACCGAGCAGCGGCCAACGGTTGCCGAGCTGCAAGCATGGGTAGCCCTAAGCGGACTTCCCGCTGCCAAATTCTTCAACACCTCCGGTATGCTCTACCGCGAGCAGGGTATGAGCGAAAAAGTAAAAACGCTGCCGGAAAAGGAGCTGCTGCAAATCCTTGCCTCCAACGGGATGATGGTAAAGCGCCCGCTGGTGGTGGGCAAAGATTTTGTGCTGTTAGGGTTTAAGGAGGAAAAATGGAAGGAGGCGCTGCTAAGGGATAAAGAATAATTGGGTCTACTGAAAAACTTCATTGCGCGTTTTTGTGTTTAATGATTCCAATAATTTCCCTTGCCCTTTTTTTATTATCTTTATTTGAATCATATTTGGAAACAAAATCCAAATGCTGAATATCATCCATCGTTCCTTGTTCTTCTAAATGGGCAAAAGCAGCAAATTTGTCATCTGCCGAATATAAATTCGTAATTTGATAATTATGCAACATCTGTTGCGATATAGCCTTTGCTGTTTTGGAATTTGTTATTTGATTTACCACTTTATCAAATGCTTCAAAAAAACACACATTTGTTCTTTGCATGTATTTTTCCTGTGCTTTTGTTTGAGATATGCATCTATCAAATTCCTGTTCCTTTTCGTTTATTTCCTGTATTTTAGCTTGTATTTTGGCTACATTAGATTTTAATACTTGATTTAATTTAAAATAACCGAACAGGCCAACTACCGCAACAATTAAGGTTAATATAGCAATAATTACAGCGGACCACGTTTGAATATTATTTATGGCATTTACTGCAAGCGTAAGGCTACTGACAACGTCAGGCTTATCAACGTCATCCACCAGAACTGTTTTCTTTACATTCTGTTGAACTTCCTGTGTTACAGAATCAGTAACATTGTTGATGGGCAAAACTTCGGCGCTTACCAAAAAACTTGACAAAGCAAGTGCAATAAAACAAATTGTCTTTTTCATTGCGCACCTCCTTCCGGCTGTAACAATGTTTCGATTTCTTTTACAATGTCCTTTGTTAATGCAGGTTTAGTGATAAGTTTAGACTTGGGAAACGACTTAACATAACTTTTTGCAGAATAGAACAGGACAGGAATATTGGCGTATCTGGCAATACCTCTAACTTTATCAGTTAATACTACGCCTACATTCAAACCCAAGGCCATCGAATTAATATCGCCTAAATTGAGGTCTCTAATTTTATCTACCAAAACCACGCCTGTATTACGGCCTTCCTCCATATGACCTTTTTCCTCTATGGTAAACCATTTCATTTCCTCTTCACTTGGCATAGGTGCCATTATATCCATTAACAGCAAATCGTAGGTTATGGTCGTCCTGTTAATTTCTGCAACAAAGTCGCTAATTGTAGAAACTAATTTCACATCGTAACCAAACAACTCTAAATTTTTTTGCAGAATTTCTGCAATTCTTCTTTCATCATCGAAAAATAAAATCTTTTTAGCCATATTTTTATTATTTTTGATTTACTCCTGTTGGAAAAATTAATGATATTTCTGTTGGGTCCTTTAACTTTCTAATAATACAGTCGCCACCATGCGCTTTCATTATTTCCTTAACGATGTATAAACCCATTCCTGAACCGGAAGGACTACCGCTATAATCTGCCGCGTTTTTACCCCGTTTATAAAGTTCAAAAATTCTATCTTTATCTTCTTCTAAAATACCTATGCCATAGTTTACAAACCTGATCTCGTGCTGTTGGGTATCACTTTCTTCGGGCGATTTATAATAAATTTCTATAGGTTTCCTTTTATATAATTCCTTATATGAATATTTTATTGCATTTTTTAAAATATTGATAAAAACCTGTTTTATCCTGTCTTTGTGCATATACAGCGGTGGCATTGCTGATATCGACATTTTTATAGGAATTTCTGTTCTGAAAAATGCAACTACTTCTTTCAAAATATTTTGTGGATCTTGTTGTAGTTCTATTTCATAAACAATATCTGTGATTGAAGAAGAATAAATAAGGTCAATATCTGTAATTATATGCTTAAATAAAAAGCTGTTGTCAAGATTATTTTTTAGCTGTCCAAGCACTTCTTTTCTACTAAAATCAGCTCTCCTAATTTCATATTTATTAAACAAAAAATCGTTTTCTTGTACAACTTCTTCTATTGGAACTAATAACTCGTGTCGTAGTTGACTTAAAAAAGTTAATCGTTCCTTGTCGGCTTCCGAAATTCGTGTAAACATTTCTACAATAAATTCAATAAGTCCTTTATCCTGTTCCCAATAAGAAGTAGATATAGCGTGTTCATCTTTTTGCTTGCCAAGCAATACAACAACACCCAAACAAGTTGCTTCTTCGTCTTTTTTAATGATAGGAATGAGGAATACAGATTCATCTTTAATAGCAGCACCTGCATCGTTAATCTGTTCTATAAAATCTCCAATATGTACTCCTTTATGCAAATTATACAGATATTTCGATTTTCTTTCTCTAAATACCCTGACAATAATACTGTTATCGTCTGAAAGTAAATAGTTTAACTTCTGCTTTATTTCATTAAAAGCATATTCTATTCCCTTATAGAGTATCTTTTCCGAAGTTGTTTCACTTAAATATATCTGCTCTGAATAATCGTCATTCTTTCTGTATCGGTATATTGAACATTCTTTAGCGTGTGTCGATTCTTTTATGATTTCAACAAATTGCTTGTCAAAATCTCTAATCTTCAAAAATTGCAGCTCTTTCAAATTTTCACGGAAAATCTTTAATGATTCGTTTTCGTATTTATCTATAATTGAATTGAAAATAAGTGTGATTTCTTTCGATAAAAAAGTTAATCGTTCTATAAAATAATTTTCTTCTTGCCATGCAATTTCAGCGTCTTGTATTTTGTCATTCCTGAACAACCGTAATTTGAACAAACCATACAATTTTTTAAATCGATCAATACATCCCTGGTTGTCAGGAAACTCACAAACTGGATTTCTATCTATCCTTATACATTCATATTTCCCTATGTCTTTTAATACAGGCATTATAAGAGTTTGCTCTTTCAAGTCTAAATCAAAGTCAGAGTAATAATCTGAATCCATTGAATTTTCCAGTATTATTTTTCCTCTATTGTTACATCTTAATGTTTTATAGCCGCCTAATTCGTTTTTATTTTTGATTACTCTATTTTTATAGTAATGTGCTTCTATTTGCTTTGAATTTTTGATTGCCGGATTTACAAAGCACTTCCTCAAATAAAATAACGGCTCTCGTTCTTTACCGTTCAAAACAGGAATACGAAATGAAATAACCGCAGCCTTAAATTCTTCGGACAGGTACCTCATAATTTGCTCTAACAATTCATCTACATCATCTTTATATGCAATAATCTTCATACTAAAAAAAGAGTCTTTTGTGGAATCTCTTATAATTTTTTCTTGACGATCTATAATTTTTCTATTCTCTTCCAGCTTCTGTTTATCCTCCTCTTTTTTTATCACCATTTGCACTAATTGCAGTAAGCCATCTTGAAATTGTTCGATATTGTCTATTGAGTTATTTTCTGAATTTATAAATTGAATATACCCGAAATTCTCTAACTTATTGTTCCGCAATGGTATTATGGTTGTATTGGATAATTTTCCCGATTTCAGTATGAGTTTATAAAATTCGTAATGGTTATTTCGTTTTTTCTTAATGTCTTCTTCGTTGTAGATACTGATTCGTTGGTTCTTGTTCTTTAATGCCTCACAAACCATATATTCAGTATTATTGATATTTACTTTTTTGACTTCATTGGAGCTGTTTTTTTGTTTGTGTTGCTGTTCTCTGTCAGCGTGTTCTTCGTAGTCGAAAGCATAATCTTCAACAATATCATTTACTATCTTTCCAATAGCACAATATTCACTTTGGAAAGTAGTTCGCAACGTATTTACAAGTTCTTTCATTGAAATTTGAAAAGAATCTTCATCATCCAATGATTTATTTGCACAATTTATAATTTGACTTAATATATTTTCTTTAATGTTTAATTTTTCAAAATCTTTAGTTAACATATTGTGCATGTCGTACAACATATTACCATCTCTTTTATCCTTTTGCCGTTTTCTGTTTTCATAAGCAAATAATAACAAAGAAACAACAGAAATAATTACGGCTATTATCATAATAGTTTCTGTATAATCAATTTCTGACAGTATTGAAAAGTTATTCAACATATTTTTTCAATTATCTCGTTAACTTTTCTCAAAAATTCCATCGCCTTTTACCCAAATCGTCGAAACGTTTTTGAGAAATCGTCGAAACGATTTGGGTAAAAAGTTTCGACCTTTTTCAGAGTTTCGTAAACTTTAATGAAAAAACCTGTAGGAAGGAGGCGCTACTAAAGAACTCTCAGTAGCGCCTCCTAACGCGCTAATCCTTATAGTTTCTGGTTGCTACCTTTATAAATTCGTAGTTGAGGGGTTCCTTGTGCAGCACCGGCTCCTTGTCGCGCCCGGCATACTCCCACGCGGCAACGTACATGTACTTGGCGTCGTCGCGCTTGGCTTCGCCTTCTTTGGTTTGCATTTCCTCGCGCAGGTGTCCGCCGCACGATTCTTTGCGGTTGAGGGCGTCGCGCGCCATGAGCTCGCCTATCTCCAAAAAATCGGCCACGCGCAGCGCTTTCTCCAGCTCCTGGTTGAACTCCTTGTTGGTGTTGGGGACAAACACGTTGCGCCAAAACTCATCGCGAACTTCCTTAATTGCCTTGATGGCTTTTTGCAGGCCAGCTTCGTTACGCGCCATGCCCACCTTGTCCCACATAATTTTGCCCAGCTTCTTGTGGAAGTAGTCCACCGGCTGCGTACCCTTAACGCTGAGCAGCGCGGCGATTTTATCCTCTACCTTTTGCTCGGCCACGTCAAAGGCAGGATCGTCGGTATCCACTTTTTTCTCCTGAATTTTTCCGGCGAGGTAGTCTCCAATGGTGTAGGGCAGGACGAAGTATCCGTCCGCCAGCCCCTGCATGAGCGCCGAGGCGCCGAGGCGGTTTCCGCCGTGGTCGCTGAAGTTGGCTTCGCCAACGGCGTACAGCCCGGGCACGGTGGTCATCAGGTTGTAGTCCACCCACAGGCCGCCCATGGTGTAGTGAATAGCCGGGTAAATCATCATCGGCTCGCTGTAGGGGTTTACGTCGGTAATTTTTTCGTACATCTGGAACAGGTTTCCGTAGCGCTCTTCAATCACCTTTTGCCCCAGCCGCTTGATGGCGGTGGAGAAGTCAAGAAAAACGGCAAGCCCTGTTTCGTTTACGCCAAAGCCGGCGTCGCAGCGCTCTTTGGCGGCGCGCGAAGCCACGTCGCGCGGCACGAGGTTGCCAAACGCCGGGTAGCGGCGCTCAAGGTAGTAGTCGCGGTCTTCTTCGGCAATTTGCGAAGCCTGCATTTCCTTCCGGCGCAGCTTTTCTACATCTTCCTTCTTTTTGGGTACCCAAATGCGGCCGTCGTTGCGCAGCGATTCGCTCATGAGCGTAAGCTTGGACTGCTGCTCGCCGTGCACCGGAATGCAGGTGGGGTGAATCTGCGCAAAGCAGGGGTTGCCGAAAAATGAGCCGCGCTTGTAGGCCTGCCATGCGGCCGAGCCGTTGCTGTTCATGGCGTTGGTTGACAAGAAAAATACGTTTCCGTAGCCGCCCGAGGCAATTACCACGGCGTGCGCTCCGTGGCGCTCAACTTCGCCCGTTATCAGGTTGCGGGCAATGATGCCCTTTGCCTCGCCGTTAATCAGCACCACGTCCAGCATTTCGTGTCGGGGGAACGACTTCACGGTACCCTTGGCAATTTGGCGGTTTAGCGCAGCGTAAGCGCCCAGCAGCAGCTGCTGTCCGGTTTGTCCGCGGGCGTAAAAGGTGCGGCTCACCTGCGCGCCGCCAAACGAGCGGTTGTCGAGCAGCCCGCCGTAGTCGCGGGCAAAAGGTACGCCCTGCGCCACGCACTGGTCAATGATGAGGTTGCTCACCTCAGCCAGGCGGTAAACGTTTGCCTCGCGGGCGCGGTAGTCGCCGCCCTTGATGGTATCGTAGAAAAGGCGGTAGGTAGAATCGTTGTCGTTTTGGTAGTTCTTGGCAGCGTTGATGCCTCCCTGCGCGGCGATGGAGTGCGCGCGGCGCGGCGAGTCGCTGATGCAAAAAATCTTGACGTTGTACCCCAGCTCTCCCAGCGCGGCAGCGGCCGAAGCGCCGCCAAGCCCGCTGCCTACCACAATAATATCCAGCTTGCGCTTGTTGGCCGGGCTAACCACGCGGATGTTGGCTTTATGCCGCGTCCACTTCTCTGCAAGAGGACCTTCGGGGGCTTTTGAAATTAACTTCTCAGACATATTTTTTTAATTCAAAAATTGCTCACTATACTATTTTACTTTAACTAAACATCTTTACTAGACATCTTTACTATATCAGGGCCACATCAGGCAACAAAGGCTTTTAGGCAGAAGAAAAGCGCAATGAACGAAAAGCCAAGGGCGATAAGCGTTGCAAACACGCGCGCGGCGATTTGCAGGCGCGCAACCCATACCTGGTTGCTGGCGCCTATGGTTTGCAGCGCGCTCCAAAATCCGTGGCACAGGTGAAACCACAGCGCCCATACCCACGCTACATACACGGCAGCCCAGAGGGGATTTGAGAGCAGCGTTTTAACCTCCAGGTACGGGTTTTCTACGGCTGCGCCTCCAATAAAGTGCTGCAGCTGCATTTTGGCCCAAAAATGGCTCAGGTGAATAGCCAAAAAGCCGAGCACGATAAGCCCCAGCACAAACATGTTGCGCGAAGCCCAGCTCGACGCTTTGGTGTTGCTGCTCACGGCGTACTTTACGGGACGCGCCTTGCGGTTAGTCCACGTGAGGTAGAGCGCATAGATGATGTGGATAACAAAGCCCAGCGCAAGGACAGGCACCATTATCTGAATAAAGATGTTGGTGTTCATAAAGTCGCAGGCTGTGTTGTACGCTTCTTCCGACACTACCGCGGCAAAGTTAATGCTCAGGTGCAGGAGGAGGAATACCATAAGAAAAAGTCCGCTGATGCTCATAATGAGCTTCTTGCCAATGGAAGACGAAAAGATATTTGCCATAAAGCTAAGGGTTGAAAAAGTATTTTGCAAATTAAACGTGCCTGTCTGCACAATTACTATAAAGCCCCAAAGGTACAACTTTTTATAAAAGTAACCAAAAGGAAATGTGGTTTTAGTGCAGCAATGTGATTTTCAAACATATACAATGCATAAAGGATGGCCGGTTGATGGCTATGGATTACGTACCTCCACCGGCTCGTACCTCTGGTTGCGCAGCCACGGCTCGTAGCCGGCTTCGCGTATGGCAGCGGTGATGCCCTCTTTGTCGAACGAGTGGCTTGCTCCTGCCGACGAAACCACGTTTTCCTCCATCATGATGGAGCCAAAATCGTTGGCGCCGGCCCAGAGGCACAGCTGCGCAGCCGCTTTGCCCACCGTGAGCCACGAAGCCTGAATGTTGGGCACGTTGTTCAGCATAATGCGGCTGATGGCCACCGTGCGGATGTACTCCTCTGCCGATACCTTTTGCACATCCCTGAAAACGGGCGACGACACCTTATCAAGCTGCGCAGGCCAGCAGATAAATGCCAAAAACCCCGGCGCACCCTGCGGCTTTTCGCGCTGCAAGTCGCGGATGAGGCGGAGGTGCTTTATCCGCTCGGCGCGCGTTTCGATGTGGCCAAACATCATGGTGGCAGAGGTTGCCAGCCCCATTTGGTGGGCTTCGCGCATTACGTCGAGCCATGCCTGTACGCCGGGCTTTGCCGGCGATAGCAGCTTGCGCACGCGGTCGTCCAGAATTTCGGCGCCGGCGCCGGGCAGGCTGTCCAATCCTGCCGCAACAAGCCTCCCCAGCGTTTGCCGGTACGACAGGTTTTCGAGCCGCGCAACGTGCGCCACCTCCGGCGGGCCAAGCGCGTGCAGCTTGAGCGCGGGGAAGCGCTGCTTGAGCGAGCGAAAGAGCGCCTCGTAAAAGTTGAGGCCGTACTTGGGGTGCAGGCCGCCTTGCAGCAGCAGCTGGTTGCCTCCCCGGGCAAAAAGCTCCTCAATTTTTTGCGCGTATTCGTCCGGCGTGGTGGTGTACGCCTTGGGGCTGTGCAGCCCGCAGTGGAAGGTGCAGAACTTGCACCCCGATATGCACACGTTGGTGATGTTGACGTTGCGGTCTATTTGCCAGCTCACGCCGCTGCCCGGCACGTGCCGCTGCCGCAGCTTGCAGGCAACGCTCATCAGCGCCGGCAGGGGCGCCTGCTCGTAGAGCGTCAGCGCCTCCTCGTCGCTCAGCGGGGCGAGGTCGAGCGATTTTTTGTATAAATCGGTAAGCATTTGTATTAGTAACCTTCAGTAAAATAGGTAAAATCCGGAAAAATCGGGATATTCACATTCAAAAATACGGAAATATTTTGCAGCTTCAAATATTGTTTGTACTTTTGCACTCAACATACTCACCCCGCTTCCCGTAAGAACGGCGCGCTCAGGGTGAGTGTTTTATTTTAATTCGACATGTCTATGTCGGAATATTCGTATTTAAAATACGGGGCTAAATCTTTTTTTGAGGTGCTATGAAAATTTCATTTTGAGTTTTTCCCTCCTCTCTCCCACCGTCATTCCCGCGAAATTTTGCAACCTCATTTACTCACTTGTGTTTATTTTAAAGTGTTCGTGAACTCGCTACGCTCGGTTTTACCTAATTTTTTAACAAAACAACCTCAGTAGCAATGAATTAATACGTATATCAACAACCTCATTACCTCATTAAAACGGGTGTATTTCAAATTGTCGCTTTAAATAATCCCGTCGGGATTATTCGCTCGGTAGAAAACACGAATGGTGTCCCTCTTTGGCATCCCGAAGGGATGCATCCCTACGGGATGCCGATAACCACCGGAACGTCGCTTTTTCTACCGAGCGATTCATTCCTACGGAATGAGCAAAATTGACAATTTGAAATGCACCCATTAAAACGATGAAATGGCCACAAAAAAAAATGAGGTAATGAGGTTTGGATATATTATATAACTATGTGCTACTGAGGTTGTTTTGTTAAAAAATGAGGTAAAAATGAGGTTTCCGGCTGCCCCACATTCTATCTGCATTTTAACTACCGAACTGCAAGTTACTTTCATATCACCTCAAAAAAAGATTTAGCCTAAACCATTCCGGCAAAATTTACAGCGTAGAGCAGCGCAAAACCCAGCGCCACCGCGCCACCGCTGCCCGACAGCAGGTGCCTGTAGCGTAGCGATGGCGACTTGATGAGCGCCCCCAAGCCCAGCCCTTCCCACTTTTGGTCAACAGCCGCAATGGTTTCGGGCGAAGCGCAAATCACCTCAGGCCAGCTGCGGGCAATGCTTTTGCTCTTGTGCCTGCCGCGGGCGTCGAGCACAAGCGTACCGCTCCTTACGCAGCAATCGCGGGCGGGGTCAACGTTGTTGCCCATGAGCCAGGCGCAGGTGGCAAGGTCTGCAAGGTCAACGCTATCGTCAAAAATGACCTGTATCAGGCTGCCGGTATCCTGACCTGCCTGATGCGTAAATTTGTACGGCAGCTTTTTTTCGCGCCGGGGCAAGGCGTACGCTTCTTCGGGAAGCTTTCGCGTAGCGTCGATGCACAGCTTTCCGCCGTAGCCGCACGCCTGCGCCGCGTGGTCGAGCACATCGAGCGGGCCACGGCCAAAGTAAGCGTCGGCGTCCGGGCGGAAATTTTTTTGTACACATGCGCACACCTCGTCGTAGCGGCTCACGTTGACCTCGCCGTCAACTACCACCAGCATTTTGTTGAACATCATTTGCCCGGCGCCCCAGAGCGCGTTGGCAGTTTTTTCGCCCTGTCCGGGGTAGGTTTTGTTGATTTTTACGATGGCAATATTATGCGCCACCCCCTCGAAGGGCATGTGCATGTCGGCTATTTCGGGAAGCATGGCCATACGAATGGGAGCAAGGAAAATTCGCTCGGTGGCCTTGCCGATGTAGGCGTCTTCCTGCGGAGGTATTCCTACCACCGTTGCCGGATAGATGGCATTTTTGCGGTGCGTAACGGCGGTTACGTGAAAGCGCGGGTAGGCGTCGGGCAGCGAGTAGAAGCCCGTATGGTCGCCAAAAGGCCCCTCTACGGCCAGCGGCTCTGCGGGGTCAACGTAGCCTTCGATGACAATGTCGGCGTCGGCGGGTACTTCTATGGGCTGGGTGAGGCAGCGCGTGAGGCGCACAGGCGCTCCGCGAAGAAATCCGGCCAGCAGGTACTCGTCAACGTTGTCCGGCAGCGGAGCAACGGCGCAGTAGGCGTAAATGGGGTCGCCGCCCAGCGCCACGGCCACCGGCATTTTTTGTCCGGCGGCTTTGTACTGCTCGTAGTGCCGTGCGCCGGTCTTGTGGCGGTGCCAGTGCATGCCCGTTGTTTGCCCGTCGAATAGCTGCATGCGGTACATGCCCACGTTGCGCGCTCCGCTGTGCAGGTCGCGCGTGTGCACCAGCGGCAGGGTGATAAAGCGGCCGCCGTCGTGCGGCCAGCATTGCAGTATGGGCAGCTTGCCGAGGTCGGGGTTAAGGTCGGCAACCTGACGGCAGCTTCCTGCTCCCCGCACAGCGCGCGGCAGCCAGCGCGAAGCTTGCCGGAGCATGGGCAGCAGCCGGAGCTTCTCCCACAAATTTTGACGGGGCTGCATAAGCGCCGCAAAAAAATCGTCGAATTTTTTCTCCACGCAGCCCAACTTTTCCACCCCCAGGGCGTAGCTCATGCGCTGCTCGCTACCCATCATGTTCATCAGCACGGGAAAGCCTGTGCCGCTATTCTCGAACAGCAGCGCTTTTCCTCCGTTGGGCTGCTTGCTCATGCGGTCGGCAATCTCGGCCATTTCGAGCTGCGGGTTGACAAACTCCCGTACGCGCAGCAGCTCACCGCGCGCTTCGAGAAAATTTACGTATTGCCTGAGATTCTTGTACATGCCGCTTAACTTGTTACGCGCTACTCGCACACCTCCAAAACCCACGCGTCTTTTACAAACTTAAAAGTTTCGTTCAGCCCTTTTCTGGCGGCGTCAAGAGTTGAGTAGCAGCCCAGCATTACGCGGTAGCGGCTGTTCCCGCTACTTACTACCCTCGGCTTGTAGCCCATGTCTTTGTACCTTTGCGCCTTTATCCTGGCGCCTTCGAGCGTGTTGAAGCTGGCTACCACCGTGCAAAATTCACAGCGTTGGGTAGCCTGTTGTTGTTGTTGTTGTCGCTGCTGCTGCTGCTGCTGCTGCTGTGCTGCCGGAACTTGCCTGTCCGCTTCCGGCAAAGCGGGCTGCTCTGCTTCGTGCACAGCCTGCGCAGGCGAGGCGCCGGAGAGCGCCGGCGGTAGGCTATCCTGCATTAATAGCAAGGCCTCAACGTTGTCCTTGTCGCGAGTACGGCTAAGCAAAAGAAACAGCGTCAGCGCAGCGATGGCCGCCAGTATGATAAAGAGCAGCATGAGCAGCGGGACATTATTTTTGCTTATAGAGGATACCTTTTTTTCGACTTTTTCGACCTTTTCCGGCGTTTTATCGGGAGCAATTTTCACTTCGTCCAGCCCGTAGGAATCTTTTTGTAAGTTCAGGTTTTTTGCCAGCCCGAAGCTCACATCGCGGGCGGCCGTTTGCTTAAGCGTTCCCAGCCCGGGTAGCGTAACTTTGCCGCTGGAGTCCAGCTCAAACCGGATATCGGCAATGATGCGATGCAGCCTTTCGCAGGCTTCCTCTACGCCAATTCCATAGCGCTTGGCGTACAGCTGCTCCAGCAGCCCGTCATTCCATGTCTCCGCCTTCACGAAAGCAACTTTTTTGGTTGGCGGCATAATCCTGCCATTTTCGATAACGGCAGCTTGCGGACTTGCCACAAAGGCACCCATTCCGGGTAGCGAAACCCTGCTGTGCGTTTTGAGCAGCTCTATAAACAGCTTGGCAATTTCTTCCATAATACTTCTTACAATTTTTATTCTGCGTAAGCTGCTACATGAACCGGATAGCAGCAAAGTGCAAACTTACACGAAAATCACGAACCTTACAAGAGGGCAAGGCGAAAAGTTTTACGCTTCGCCCTGCCGCTTCTGCAAAAGCGGGAATCTCCTCTCCAATTTTTGCGGAAACGACGGGACGGACGCACAAAAAATCCGCTCCATGCGCCCTGCACGAAGCGGATTTTGCCTTAAACTCTTGCCGATTTCGGATAAAATTCTTACCGGCGACAGCTTCGGTGTCAGCCTGCCGTTAGAGCTGCGGGCCTGCCGGAATTAGCGACTTGCCGGCTTCGGTGTCGGTGTACTGCTCAAAGTTTTTGATGTACTTTGCCGCCAGCTGCTTTGCTTTAGCCTCCCACTCGCTCTTGTCTGCGTAGGTATCGCGGGGGTCGAGAATGCCCTCCGAGACGTTGTTGAGCTTTTTGGGCGCAACAAGGTTGAGCACGGGTATCTTTACCGTTTCGGCCTTTTCGATTGAGCCGTCAATAATGGCGTCGATGATGGCGCGGGTATCCTTGATGGATATGCGCTTGCCGGTGCCGTTCCATCCGGTGTTTACGAGGTATGCCTTTGCGTTGTGCTCTTGCATTTTTCCCACCAGCGTTTTTGCGTACATGGTGGGATGCAGGGTCAGAAACGCTTCGCCAAATGCGGGCGAGAAAGACATCTGCGGCTCGGTAATGCCGCGCTCTGTTCCGGCCAGCTTCGAGGTGTAGCCGCACAGGAAGTGGTACTGCGCCGACTTTTCGTCCAGTATCGAAACCGGAGGCAGCACGCCAAAGGCATCGGCGCTCAGGTATATAATTTTGCTGGCGTGTCCGGCCTTGGAGGGCAGCACAATTTTGTTGATGTGGTAAACGGGGTACGATACGCGCGTATTTTCGGTGATAGATCCGTCGGCGTAGTTGGGGGTACCGTCGGGCAGCACCGTTACGTTCTCGAGCAGGGCGTCGCGCTTAATGGCGCGCCAGATGTCCGGCTCATTCTCCTTGCTCAGGTTGATTACCTTGGCGTAGCAGCCGCCCTCGTAGTTGAACACGCCGTTGTTGTCCCAGCCGTGCTCGTCGTCGCCGATGAGGTAGCGCTTGGGGTCGGCCGAGAGGGTGGTTTTGCCCGTACCCGAAAGCCCGAAGAAGATGGCCACGTCGCCGTCTTTGCCCACGTTGGCCGAGCAGTGCATGGAGGCCATTCCTTTGAGCGGGAGGTAGTAGTTCATCATGGAGAACATACCCTTTTTCATTTCGCCGCCGTACCACGTACCGCCAATAATTTGCACCCTTTCGGTAAGGTTAAACATGACGAAAACTTCCGAGTTCAGCCCTTGCTCTTTCCACTTGGGGTTTACCGTTTTGGAGGAGTTGAAAACAACAAAGTCAGGCTCGCCGTAGTTTGCCAGCTCGTAGTGCGACGGGCGGATGAACATGTTGGTAACGAAGTGCGCCTGCCATGCCACCTCCACAATGAAGCGAACTTTCATGCGCGTGTCTTCGTTGGTGCCGCAGTAGGTATCTACCACGTAAAGTTTTTTAGCCGTGTTGAGCTGCTTTAGCGAGAGCTCCTTGCATGCCTTCCAGACATCCGGCGAAACAGGCTTGTTGATGTTGCCATCCCACCAGATGGTATCTTTGGTGACGTCGTCCTTCACAATGTAGCGGTCTTTGGGAGAGCGTCCGGTAAAAATTCCGGTGTTAACGGCTACTGCGCCGGTGTTGGTTTGCGCACCTTTTTCATACCCCTGATTTTTGCCATCTACTTCTGCCTGAAACAGCTCCTCGTAGGAGGGGTTGTGTACGATTTCGATATTACCCGAAATGCCGTACTTTGTTAAATCTAATGTTGCCATGTTTTTTCTTGATTTGTGTTATTAATAAAAGCCCATTCGTTCCTTATTAGGTAAAATCCTTATTAGGTAAAACCCCGCGAAGGTAGCAAGAAAAATCAAGAAAACGATAGGCGGCAGCCGTAACCCTCCGTTAAATAGTTAAAATCGCACGGTGGCGGCGTAGCACGTTGACAGGCCTGTCCGTGCAAATACATCACAAAACCACCACTCAACCAACAGAAAGCAGCCGAAAAGTTCGCGTGGTAGCGCATAGCGAATCGGCGCAAGCCGTAAAATTTTCGTATCTTTACAGCCAAGGAATTTAGCGGATTTGGAGCGCTACCCGGCTATTGAACATAAACTCTTTTATACTTTATAGAATATGAGCAGAATAGCTATCAGAAATCTCGGCCCAATTGAGAAAGTTGACTTAGATTTGAATAAAGTCAACGTAATTATGGGGCCTCAAAGCAGCGGAAAAAGCACCATTGCTAAAGTAATCAGCTTTTGTACATGGCTGGATAAAAAATGCTCAAGAGATGGGCGTCCCAAAAGAGAAGAGGTAAAGGATTACATTCAAACTTTGAAAACTTATCATCGCTTGCTGAATGGGTATTTTAACAGGAATACTCAAATCTATTTTATCGGAGACTTTATTGAGCTATGCTACAACGATTGCTGTCCAATGACGCTGGATGAAGCTTTATCTTGGGAAGAAGAGACTTATTTCGGAACGGTTAACTTTAAATTCGGAACAAAGTATACTGACCCGATAGACAATAACAGCAAGATAGCCTATATTCCGGCTGAACGAAACTTTGTATCTGCCATATACAACCTGCAGGAATACCTTCGGGATAAGGATAACATTCAGGATTTTGTAACCAGCTGGTATGAAGCAAAACGAAAATACTCGGATAGCAACAGATTGAACATTATCAACTTAGGGGCAGAATACTATACTACAGACCAGGATGTTGATGTGCTGCACCTGCAAGGCGGCGGCAATATTGCCTTGCAGGTAGCGTCGAGTGGCTTGCAGTCTGTGGTGCCATTGGTTACCATGTTTGATTACGTAATGCAGGGAATATACAAAGAACGGCGACCGATGTCCGTAAAAGAACGGGATGAGCTGATAAAAAAGGTGAACGAATTAGTCGGCGAAAACAAGGAAAAAGGTCAGCATGCAGATCTTTCCATACTGCTTGATGTAATTAATTCCAAAAGCTACCGCTATTCTCAAATCATCGTAGAAGAACCGGAAAATAATCTTTTCCCGCTCACCCAAAGAGACCTTGTTTACTACATGCTGCAAATGTGCAACGACGCTCAACGCAACCACCGCCTAACGCTTACAACGCATAGCCCATACATTCTTTATACCTTGAATAGCTGCATGATGGGCTACTTAGTAAGTAGTAAAATACCGGAGCAAGAGCGGCAAACATTTACTAACCAAAACGCATGGATAGACCCAAAGCTGGTCTCTATTTGGGAAATTGAAGATGGCGAAATCCGCTCTATACAAGACGAAGATGGCATTATTTCCAAAAACTATTTTGACTTGAACATGACAGCATTGATGGATGAATACTATCACATGTTAAGCTACTACGATGAAAAGTAAATTAGATGCAGCCTTGCCCTCCGGTAAAATTGAACATGTGGAGTATGCTGACAGCGAAATATACGTGGTAGATTACACCGAAAGGACTCAATCCCAAAGAGGGGTCGAAGCCTGTAATGCCAAACCCGAAGGTATGGATGCGCTCACGCTAAAAAATGAGGCGCATTTGGATATCACTACTTCCATTTTTGGCAAGCAATGCTTTATGGACAGCCAAAACAAGGAGTTAAAACACTGCGAATGCGTATTATATCCAACAGCTTCGGCGGGTGTCGGGGATTGCCAAAAAAAATGTATCTTTGTCGGCTCAAACATGCGCAGAAACATGCACAATCACGCTCGCCGTTAGCGTGCGGTTAGCGCATGGTTGTAATTTTTTTTTGGTCATAGCATACTCTACATTACAGCAAAAATGAAATCAACACCCAAGCGGTACCTTGTTACCTCTGCCCTGCCCTACGCCAATGGCCCTGTGCACATTGGGCATCTTGCCGGCGTTTACATCCCCGCCGATATTTACGCGCGCTACCTTCGCCTGCGCGGGCGCGACGTGATATTCATCGGCGGCTCCGACGAGCACGGCGTTCCCATCACCATCAAGGCGCGGCAGCAGGGCTGCACGCCGCAGCAGGTGGTGGACAAGTACCACGAAATGATAAAAAAATCGTTTGCCGACTTCGGCATTTCGTTTGATATATACTCGCGCACCTCGTCGGAAATTCACCACAAAACAGCCTCCGATTTTTTCAGAAAGCTTTACGACAGCGGGAAGTTTATCGAAAAAGTAAGCGAGCAGTACTACGACGAAGAAGCGGGTCAGTTCCTTGCCGACCGGTACATTGTGGGCACCTGCCCCAAGTGCGGCAACGAAAAAGCCTACGGCGACCAGTGCGAGAAGTGCGGCAGCACGCTTAGCCCCACGGAGCTCATCAACCCGCACTCCAACATCAGCGGCAGCAAGCTTGTAACGCGCAAAACGTCGCACTGGTACCTGCCGCTCGACCGGTACGAGGCGTGGCTCAAGCAGTGGATTTTGGAGGAGCACAGGGAGTGGAAATCCAACGTGTACGGGCAGTGCAAATCGTGGTTAGACGGCGGGCTGCAGCCGCGCGCCGTGAGCCGCGACCTCGACTGGGGCGTACAAATTCCGGTGGAAGGCGCCGAGGGAAAGGTGCTCTACGTGTGGTTCGACGCCCCAATAGGGTACATCTCGAACACCATAGAGCTGCTGCCCAACGATTGGGAAAAGTACTGGAAAAGCGAGGACTCCAAAATGGTGCACTTTATCGGCAAGGACAACATCGTTTTTCACTGCATTGTGTTCCCGTGCATGCTCAAGGCGCACGGCGACTTTGTGCTGCCCGACAACGTCCCCGCCAACGAATTTTTAAACCTCGAGAACGATAAGATTTCCACAACGCACAGCTGGGCGGTGTGGCTGCACGAGTACCTCGAAGATTTTCCCGGTAAGCAGGACGTGCTGCGCTACGTGCTCTGCGCCAACGCCCCCGAAACCAAAGACAACAACTTTACGTGGCGCGATTTTCAGGATAGAAACAACAGCGAGCTCGTGGCTATTCTCGGCAACTTTGTAAACCGCGCCATGGTGCTCACGCAAAAATACTTCGAGGGCAAAGCGCCGCAGCCCGGTGCGCTTACGGACTTTGACAGGGAAACGCTGGCCGAAATGAAGGAGGTAAAGCAAAAGGTGGAGGACAACCTCGAAAACTTCCGCTTTCGCGAGGCGCTGCGCGAAGCCATGAGCTTAGCGAGGACGGGCAACAAGTACCTCGCCGAAACGGAGCCTTGGAAGGCCATAAAAACCGACCCCGAGCGCGTAAAAACCATCCTGAACATTGCGCTGCAAATATCGGCAAACCTTGCCATTGTCATGGAGCCGTTCATCCCGTTCACGTCGGAGAAGCTGCGCAAAATCCTGAACGCCGACAGCGCAATGCTGGCGTGGGAAGCGCTGGGCAGCGACGCGCTTCTGCCCGTTGGGCATCAGCTTGGCGAGCCTGCCCTGCTGTTCGACAAGGTAGAGGACGACGCCATCGGCAAGCAGCTCAAGAAGCTGGAGGAGGCAAAAAAGAGCAGGGACGCGCAAAGCTACCGCGCAAAGCCCCAAAAGGAGCTGTGCTCAATGGAGGATTTCCAAAAAATGGACATCCGCATCGTCAAAATTTTGGAAGCCGCAAAAATGCCCAAAAGCAAAAACCTCATCAAAATGCTGGTGGATACCGGCGTTGACAAGCGGACGGTGGTGAGCGGGGTGGCAGACCACTTCGACCCGCAGGCGCTGGCGGGCAAGCAGGCAACCATGCTCGTTAACCTTGCCCCGCGCGCCATCATGGGCGTCGAGTCGCACGGGATGATACTCTACGCCGAGGGCTGCGACGGAAAGCTACACCTCGTGCAGCCGGCAGGCGAAGTGCAAAGCGGCGGCAGCCTGTCGTAGGCAAATATCTCTCCGCTCTCCACAGGAAAGGAGAAGAAACAAAAAAGGCCAAATCAGCATAGAGATGATTTAGCCTTGCTTACTTTTAGCAGTTTGAGTATTAATTTTTGCGTGGTACCACCTGGAATCGAACCAGGGACACAAGGATTTTCAGTCCTTTGCTCTACCAGCTGAGCTATGGTACCTTTCCGTAAAAAAGGACGACAAAGGTAGCTATTTTTTTATTCCATGCAAGAAGTTTACCGGCTTAAATACACATATACAATGTTAACATGTATTGAAAGGTTGCTGCACAGCTTACAAAGCGCCTGATTTTACAGACAGATTTTTTTATCGTGAACACCGAATTTTTTATTGCCAAGCGGCTCACATTCAGCAAGCAGTCGGAGCAGCGCATGCTTCGCCCCATCGTTCGCATATCGGTGGTGAGCGTAGCGCTGAGCCTTGCCGTCATGATTATTGCGGCGGCAGTGCTCACCGGATTCAAGGAGCAGATAACGCAAAAGGTAACCGGATTTTTGGCGCATGCGCAAATCGTAAACTACGACGACAACACGTCCTACGAAACCACGCCTATCGGCAGGCGGCAGAGTTTTTTGCCGCAAATAGAGCAGCTCAAAGAGGTGAAGCACATCCAGGCCTTTGCGCTCAAGCCCGGCATTATCACCTCGGGCAACAACATGCAGGGCGTCGTTCTGAAGGGCGTTGACAAAGATTTTGACTGGACTTTTTTCGGCAACAACATGGTAAGCGGAGGCCCCTTTACCGTTGCCGACAGCGCTACTACCAACAAGGTTGCCATCTCGCAAACGCTGGCAAGGCTGCTGCGGCTAAAGCAGGGCGAGAGCTTCGACATGCTCTTTGTGCAGGATCCGCCGCGCGTACGCCGCTTCTCCATTGCCGCCATTTACGACACCAAGTTTGGCGAGTTTGACAAACTCTACGTGCTGTGCGACATCAAGCACGTGCAGCGGCTCAACGGCTGGCGCGCCGGACAAATCACGGGCTTTGAAATATACGTAAGCAACTTCGATAGGCTCGACGAAACCTACCTGCAAGTAGAGGATATTGCCGGCTACAGGCTGCTCCCCGACGGTACGCGCCTGCTGGTTGAAAGCGTCAAGCAGCGCTACGCGCAAATATTCGACTGGCTTGCGCTGCAAGACCTCAACGCTTGGGTTATCTTGGCGCTCATGCTGTTAGTTGCAGGATTCAACATGATATCCACCCTGCTCATCATGCTGCTTGAGCGGTCGCACATGATTGGGCTGCTCAAGTCGCTGGGCATGCAGAACGTGAGCTTGCAAAAAATATTCATCTACCAGGCGGGGTTTATTGCCGGAAAAGGGTTGCTGTGGGGAAACGCGATAGGCATTGGCCTTTGCCTGCTGCAGCAGCATTTCGGCATAGTAACGCTCAACCCGGAAACCTACTACCTGTCGCAGGCGCCGGTGGCGCTGCGGCTGTGGCACGTGCTGGCGCTCAACGCCGGGGCTATGGCTGCCATCATTGCCATGCTGGCGCTCCCGTCGATGCTCGTATCGCGCATTAGCCCAAGCAAAACGTTGAGGTTTGCGTAGGCGCTACTAAGGTAGCCTTGTAGAAATAAGGTTTTTGGAGAATTGCAGGCTGCAGGACAATAGGGTGTACGCGCAAAAAACCTTATTTGTCTTTAAAAGCAACCTTAGTAGCGCGAAAAACATGATCGTACACACATTCAACCTTATTGACAGTAACCACAGGAAATTTTGCGGATTTTTGCTCTCAAAATACATTGAAAAAATCAATAGCATCTCAAAAAAAGATTTAGCCGATTGTAATTGTCCAAAACGGTTTTGGACAATTATATCCGACTTATTATCAGCAGATTGATTCTTGGCTTCAATTTGTCCAAAGTAGTTTTGGACAAACTGATTGACTTGCGGAATGATGTTAACCAATGTTCCACCCTACGGGACGGCGCAAGCGTCTATTGAATATAAACTTCATCAGGTGCCACATTGTCGAAGTTAGGAGAGCAGGTATCCGGCCATTTGCTGCTGCATATCGCGGGCTTTTTTGGCGGCCGTAGCGGCAAAGCTTTCGCTGCTATCGGCAAAGATAATGGCGCGCGAAGAGTTTACCAGCAGCCCGCAGCGGCTGTTCATGCCGAACTTTGCCACCTCGTCCAAGCTGCCGCCCTGCTCGCCCACCCCCGGCACCAGCAGGAAGTGGTCGGGGGCTATCCGGCGAATGCTCGACAGCATTTCGGCTTTGGTTGCGCCCACCACGTACATGGTGTTGTTGGGGTTGCCCCAGCGCATGGAGGTCTTCAGCACGCGCTCGTACAGCATTTCGCCGTCCTCGCCGGGCGTCAGCTCAAAGTCGGAGGCCGAGGGGTTGGAGGTGAGCGCCAGCAGAACCGCCCACCTGCCGTCGTACTCCAAAAACGGCTGCACCGTATCGCGCCCCATGTAGGGCGATAGCGTAACGGCGTCCACATCCATTCTTTCAAAAAAAGCCTCGGCGTACAGGCGCGAGGTGTTGCCAATGTCGCCGCGCTTGGCGTCGGCAATAATGAGCACGTCGGGGTGGCGCCGGCGAATGTAGCGCACGGTTTGCTCCAGCTGCGTCCATCCGTCGGCTCCGTGCGCCTCGTAGAATGCAAGGTTGGGCTTGTAGGCCACCGCGTACGGCGCGGTAGCGTCCACAATGGCTTTGTTGAACGTTAGCATTGGATGCCGCTCGCGCTGCAGGTGCACCGGCAGCTTGCCGGCGTCCGAGTCTAAGCCTACGCACAGAAAGGACTTCTTGCGCAGAATTTGCTCGTATAGCTGTTGTGCGTTCATATTTTGAGTAATTTTTTGAGTAGTGGCTGGTTAAAAGATAATGTCGGTACCAAAAACATGGCGCAAATGTAAAGAAAAATAGCCGGCAAACAGCCAAAAAAAGCAAAATTATTTGCGCAAAAGCAGCCCGAAAGGTAGATGCACCTCTCATCAGCATAGCGCGGCCTTACTGCCGCAACAGAGAAAAATTTCTGTGAATTATTCGTGTATTTAATGCTAATTAACTTGTATATATAGAGAAAAAACATACCTTTGTCTTTTTTAATTTATAAATTGCAGTCAATTGTAAAAACACGTGCTGATAATATGCTACAGGCGCTTCCTCTAAATACAAACCATTTTTTTGCCATAGCATGTACAGGCCATAGCTTAGATGCGTGTGTTCACACATATATATGTACACACACAGTGCTCAGCGAGTTACGTAGCGTGGCGTTGTACGCCGTACGTAATTTTTTCGACTTTCGCAATATTTTTCGATTTTTTTATTTTGATGAGCAACCAAATAGTATTTGGTTGCTCATTTTTTTGCTTCCGATAAGTACATAATTTTTAATATTAGAGTTTAATTTAAGCTATTTTTATATGTTAACAGCAAGATTGCTATAGGGAATTCCTAAAAACTTCCAAAATAAGGTAACAGGGAAGGCATAAAAATAGCTCGCGCACAGCATAAAAATTATATCAATAAAACATAGATACCATCCAAAAAAAGAAATAACCTTTATTTTTGATGTAAAATCAGGTAGAAAACAATGCCAAACATAAAACAACTTTTACAGCAGGTATTTATCCGGCGCAGCAGCAACCTCCTCGTGCAGCTCACCCGCTACTTTTTTGTTGGAGGGCTTGCCTTTGCCGTTGATTTTGGAGCATTGGCTTTCTTTACCGAGATTTGCCGGTTTAACTACCTGCTATCCAATACTATTGCCTTCATTCTCGGACTCTTAGTCAACTACTTCATTAGCATTTTCTGGGTTTTCACCAATTCTAACCTAAAAAGCAGAAAGGTAGAGTTTATTCTGTTCGCTACTATTGGGGTCATTGGGCTGGGGCTAAACGACCTGCTCCTATGGATTTTTACTCAAGGCTTAGCGGTTTACTATTTGCTGTCAAAAATTTTGGCAGCGGCAATTTGCTACCTGTGGAACTTTTTTGCACGAAAATATCTACTGTTCAATAAGAAATCAAATGAAAGATAAAAAAAGCATTATTATTGCCGGAGCGGGTCCGGCAGGGCTAACCGCCGCTTACGAAATTGTGAATAGCAACCCCGACAGCGCCGTAACGGTTTTTGAGGCGACCGGCGCTATTGGCGGTATTTCGCAAACCGTGAGCTACAAAGGCAACCGAATGGACATTGGCGGGCACAGGTTTTTTTCGAAAAATGGCGATGTGATGGCGTGGTGGAGCCGCATTATGCCCCTACAGGGCAAGCCGTCCGTTGATGACATCCTGCTCGAAAGAGCAAAACAGCTGCCGGAAAGCGACGCCGACCCCGAAAAAATAGACCGCGTAATGCTGCTTCGCCGACGGGTTTCTCGCATATTCTACCGGCGGAATTTTTTTGATTACCCGATTTCGCTTCGCCTTGCAACATTCGCCGGCATGGGGCTTTGGAGCACAGCCAAGGCCGGCTGCGGATTTATTTGGGCTTCGATTTTCAAGCGAAAAGAACGCTCGCTGGAAGATTTTTACATCAACCGCTTTGGGCGGCCGCTATATGCCATGTTTTTTGAGAACTATACCGAAAAAGTTTGGGGCGTTCACCCGTCAAAGCTTGGGGCCGATTGGGGGTCGCAGCGCGTAAAAGGATTGTCGCTGTTGAGCTTGCTTACCAATGTTTTTAAGAAAAAATCGACAATCGAGCAAAAAAATACCGAGACTTCTCTGATTGAGCAATTTATATATCCAAAATATGGCCCCGGACAGCTCTGGGAAATAGCCGCTGACGATATTCGGGCAAAAGGCGGAAAAGTTGAGAAAAACGCTACCGTTGAGAAAATTGAGGTGAGAAACAGCAGAATCGTTTCCGTAACCGTATCGAAAAATGGAGAAAAAACAGCCGTTCCCTGCAGCAGCTTCTTTTCCTCAATGCCAATAAAAGATTTGATAGCCGCAATTTACGGCGAAGAGCCAAGCGAAGAAGTTAAACAAATTGCCCAAAAATTGCCCTACAGGGATTTCATTACTGTCGGGCTGCTGGTTGACAAGCTGCAAATTGGCAATAAGACCAAAATCAAAACCTGGAACAGCATACCTCCGGACACCTGGATTTACATTCAGGAAGCCGATGTAAAGTTAGGTCGGCTGCAGATTTTCAATAACTGGTCGCCGTACATGGTGAGCGATTTCAAAAACAAGATTTGGCTTGGCCTGGAGTATTTCTGCACCGAAGGCGATGCCATGTGGAGCATGAGCGACGAGGATTTTATCAACATGGCCATCAGCGAGCTCGACAAAATTCAAATCATCCGGAAGGAAGACGTGCAAGACGCTGTTCGAGTAAAAATCAAGAAAGCGTACCCTGCTTACTACGGGGCATACTACGAATTGCCCAAGGTCGTTGATTACCTCAACGGCATTGAAAATCTGTACTGCATTGGCCGCAACGGGCAGCACCGCTACAACAACCAGGACCACTCCATGCTTACCGCCATGGAAGCCGTGAAGCACCTGAACGGCAAACTATCCGACAAAAAAATTATTTGGAACGTAAATACGGAGGGAGAGTATCATGAAAAAAAATAGCAGCAACCGCAAAAAGGATAGCAGCAACCTCAAAAAGGATGGCAGCATCCACAAAAAGGATGGCAGCAACCTCAAAAAGGATGGCGGTAAGCACAAAAAAAATGGCGATTTTAAGGCAGACTTCGCGTTTCTGAAATTTGTTTTTGAGAAAAAACAGCTGCCGGACTGGGCAATTCTGCTTGCTGTCTGCCTTGCTGCTTACATCGGGTTAAAGATTTTCTACCCTTACCCTTGCTCTTTTAACGATTCCGGCAGCTACGTCAAAGCGGCTATTGAAGATATATTTTACGTTTATCGCCCTTTCGGCTATTCGTACTTTTTGCGGGTCCTTCATGCTGTATGCGAAAGTATTCACTTCGTTTTTATCGTTCAGCTGCTGCTATTCTTCCTATCTACGGCATTCGTAATTTTTACGATTAAGTATTTTTATCATCCTAAAAGTAAGCGGCTCTGGTTTATGTTTCTGCTGCTTATCAGCGCCAATCTTCCATTTTTGATTATATGTAACACCATTTTAAGCGATGCGCTATTTGCCTGCCAAATATACCTGCTGCTTGGGCTATTTATGTTTATCGTCAAAAAGAAAAGCTGGATAGCCTTGTTTTTATTTGAAATGGTACTTTTTTCGTCTATGCACGTAAGGTACTCCGCTATTATTTTCCCGTTTTTCTTCATTCCCTTTTTTATCATGCTCAAGGGATACTATATGAAGTATATATCCATAATTGCTTCGGTTATTGTTTTTGCAATTTTTTATTCACAAACCGAAAACAGCATGTATAATCGAGTAAAGATAAAGCAATTTTCGACAGGTTTTGACGGGTGGAACTACCTGAACAACGCGCTGTACGTCGTTCCTCACATCGACATGAGCGAAATTGATATGAAAGACAGAAACTTAAAAAATCTGCACTCATTCATTATCTCAAACAAAGATTCGATTTCAAATCAGATTAAACACGGCCATATTGGAGCAGGCTTTGTATGGGACCCGCAAGGAGTTTTAAAGCAGTATCTCTTTAGAACCATGCAGAGTACAAACAGCCAATATTTATCGACTTTTGTTAAGCTGGGCAGCAATCAATACAAAAAATATGCTACCTACCTGATAGCGCACTATCCTGTAGAGTTTGCCAAATATTACTACTTTCCGAATATGCTATCGGCATTTTATCCGTCAGGATTAGGGATGATTGGTTATCAAGGCGACACAGCAAAGCATGGCGAAATTCTGGAATACTACCACATAGACAAAGACACCAAAACGGCTGCAAAGATTGACATACTCAGCAGGCCAATTTTCTTGAAAGCCGTGCAAATCTGGGAAATCATTATTTGGGGGGCGCTGCTGTTTTTAGGGGTATGGGCAATTGTACGGCGAAAAAGAATAGCCTTTTCAAATCAGGATAAAATCATATTTTGGGGAATATTTTCCTTTGCCGTTATCTACTACGCTTCGACAATATTTGCTTCTGCAATAGAATTCAGGTATTGGATTTCGATGTACTTCATAAAGCTTGCAATCATGTACCTTCTGCTCAACTTTTTGGCATCTCCAAAAATCGCTGAAAAATAGGAGGTTTTCCCCTCTGCTTTGCTGCGCAAAAAAAATACCACATTTATGGTATTTGCAGTTCGATTCTGCTGCGCTACCTTTGCACCGTAAAAAAAGCACTCCCCCACCCGCACTGCAATTTGGCTGAGGAAGCGCTAAGTAAAAAAGATTACTCGTGGCAAAGGTATTAAATTATTTTGGAAGCGCCATGCTTCCACGCAAAATTTTTGCGCTTGCGCTATCGCTCTGCGCAGCGTCCGTGTCCGCGCTCGCCGTTGAAATCAGCGGCAGGGTTGTTGACGACCGTACCGGCAAGCCCGTTGCCGGCGCGCTGGTGCTCATCCAATCGAGCGTAACCGGCGCCAGCACCGGCGCCGACGGCAAGTTCTCCATTTCTCTACCCCTCACCAACAGCTCGCTGCCCGTTACCCTCGCCATTAGCATGGTGGGCTATACCTCGCAGGAGGTGGAGGTGTATAGCGTGGAGGAGCCTGTGCAGGTGCAGCTCGCAGAGGACGTGAGCTACATCGAGGAGGTAGTGGTGGTGGGCTACGGTACGCAGCGGCGCAAGGAGCTTACCGGCGCGGTGTCGTCGGTGTCCAAGGCTGTGCTGGATCACCCCGCTACCTCGTTAGACAGGCTGCTGGGCGGCGCCGTGGCGGGCGTGAGCGTGTCGCAGGCTTCGGGGCAGCCCGGAGCGGGCGCCAGCGTACGCATTCGCGGCGGCAACTCCATCACCGCCAGCAACGAGCCGCTTTACGTGATTGACGGCTTCATCTTCTACAGCGACGCCTCGTCAACCAAGGCGGGCATTGGCGGCATTGATGGCGGCCTGAACCCGCTGGCTGCCATCAACCCCTCCGACATCGAATCCATAGAGGTGCTCAAGGATGTGTCGGCAACGGCTATCTACGGGTCGCGCGGCGCCAACGGCGTAATTCTCGTTACTACAAAAAAAGGAAAGCGCGATGCCGGTACGCTAAGCTACCAGTACAGCGTGGGGTGGGATACGCCGGCAAAAAAGCTGCCGCTGCTCAACGCCTCGCAGTGGGCGCGTATGCAAAAGGACTTTTTCCTGAACAAGGGCAAATATACCGACGAGGAGATTTCTCAGCTGGGCGAAGGCTACGGCTGGCAGGACGCCGTGCTGCGCACCGGCGTATCGCAAACGCACGAGCTCTCGCTGAGCGGCGGCAGCGACAAGCTGCGCTACGCGCTGGCGGGCAGCTACGCCGACCAAAACGGAATTGTGCTCAACTCCGGCTTTGAGCGCTACAACGCGCGGGTAAACGTTGACCGCGGCGCGGCAAAGGACAAGCTGACGATGGGCGTTACGGCTACCGCCGGCAGAAGCGTCCAAAACAGCCTCACGACCTTTGAGGAGAATAAGCTCATCAACGGGTCGCCTTTCCAGCGGGGCATTGCCAACTCGCTTACCTACGCGCTCTACATGCCGCCGGTGGTGCCCATCTACGCAGCGGACGGCGACTACAACTACGACAACCCCTTTGAATACTCCGACTTGGTGCGCGACGGCATTAGCCCCAACCCTGTGTCGGACTTGAACAGCAGCACCGGGCAAACCATCAACGCTACCCTGCTGGGCAACGCCTACGCGCGCTACGCCATCGTTGACGGCCTCGCCGTCAAGGTGAGCGCCGGGGTTTACACGAGCAACGTTACCCAGAACTTCTTCGCTCCCTCCTACTCCGCTCTCGGCCTGACGAAGACGGGGATAGGCGCCGTGGGCAACAAGCGGCAAACCGTGTCGCAGGCCGAGTACATGCTTACCTACACCAAGCAGCTTAGCGATAGCCACCTTGTTGACCTGCTGGGCGGCTACACCTACCAGCATACCCAAACCAACCACAACCTCAGCCGCTCCGAAGGCTTTATCAACGAAGACCTCGGCGTAAACAACCTCGCCGACGGCGCAACGCCCTACGTGGAGTCCGGCGTGTCGAAATCCGAGCTGCACTCGCTGCTGGGGCGGGCAAACTACACCCTGTTGGGGCGCTACAACCTGACGGCCACCATACGGGGCGACAAGTCGTCGCGCTTTGCCAAAAACCACCGCTGGGGCTACTTCCCCTCCGTGGGGCTGTCGTGGAACGTAAACGAGGAGGCCTTCCTCAAAAACCTCCGCGCCCTCAACGCCCTCAAGCTGAGGCTTACCTACGGCACGGTGGGCAATCAGGAAATAGGCGACTACGAGTACGCCCAAACGTTCACCGCCAGCCGCTACAACGGCGGAACGGCCTACACCCAAAGCAACCTTGGAAACGATAAGCTGAAGTGGGAAACCACCACCCAGTACAACGCCGGGCTGGACGCCGAGGCGCTCGACCACCGCCTCACGCTGACGGCAGACGTTTACTACAAGAAAACCTCCGACCTGCTGCTCGAAACGCCGGTAAACCCCGCGCTGGGAACAACGCAGCTGGTAAACGTGGGCAACGTAACCAACAAGGGCGTGGAATTTGCCGTAAATATAGCGGTAGTGGAGCGGCCAAAGCTGCGGTGGAGCATAGCGGCCAACATTGCCCGCAACGTCAACAAAATCGTAAAGCTGGGCAGCGACGACCGCATAACGCTTGGCCGCAACGAGGAGGAGGTGCTGCAGGTGGGCGAATCGCTCGGCACGTTCTTCGGGCTGATGTTCGACGGCATTGTGCAGAGCAACGAAGACGTCTCCCTGCTGCCGCCAACAAGCTACTACACCGGCGCCGCCAAGCCGGGCGACTTGAAGGTGGCCGACCTCGGCGGCCCCGACGGCGCGCCCGACGGCTACATCAACAGCTACGACCGCGTTCCGCTGGGCAGCGTTCAGCCCGATTTTACCTACGGCCTGCAAACCACGCTCAGCTACCGCCGCTTCGACCTGTTTGTCTCCTTTCAAGGCTCGCAGGGCAACAAGGTTTACAACCACCTCCGGCGGCATTTGGAGTCGCCCGGCGACCTCTACAACGCCTCGTCCGACCTGCTCAACAGCTGGACACCGGAGAACCCCTCCGGCACGCTGCCCGGCCTTGCCAACGTTGCCAACCAGCGTACGTACAGCTACTTGGACAGCCGCTACGTGGAAGACGCCTCGTTCCTGCGGCTGCAAAACATCACGCTGGGCTACACCGCAAAGCTGCCGCTCGTGGCGGGTGGGCTGCTACGCCTCTTTGCATCAGCGCAAAACCTCTTTGTGCTCACCTCCTACAAGGGGTACGACCCCGAGGTGGCGCGCGGAATAGACCTGGGCGTTTACCCCACGGCAAGAACATTTTCGGGGGGAGTAAAAATTACCTTTTAAGCTTATAACGCTATGAAAAAGAACATGAACAAAAGAAAATTGCGATACAAATCGTCCATTGCGCGATGTTGCCGACGGCCATCGTAAAGGTGGCTTTACAGCCACCGTCAGGAATTCTTAATTTTTAATTTTTTTAATTTTTAATTCTCATTAACCATCTAACCAACCAATAATAATTACAACAAAATGAAAACAAAGTATAATTTTAGCAACACAATCTTAGCAATCTCGGCATTAAGCTTGACGCTCGCCTATGCTTGCGGCAAAGACGATGACGACAGCCCCGAAGCGGGCAACATTATTACTACCGAAGTAATAAAAACCAACGCTCAGGCGCAGGCGGCCGGAAACGGAGTGTGGGGGCCGCTGCAAACCCTCAGCTCCTCCTTCTCCTTCCTGCTGGAGTCCACCAGCGAAACCACGGTGAGCTTCGAGGGGGCGGAAACCGCAGGAGGGCCGGTGGCCAGCCGATTAGAGACAGACCCCGCAAACTCGTACACCACGAAGATTTACACCCGGCTTTACTCGAGCATCGGAACCGCCAACAGGGTTATTGAGCAGCTGGACTCCTCGAGGGTAACCGACAGGCTGAACCAAAGCACCAAAGATTTGGTGAAAGCCCGCGTGAAGTTTGCCCGCGCCCTGAGCTACCTCTACTTGGTGCAGCTCTACGGCGAAGTGCCCCTGATACTGTCAACGGCCGACGCTACCGACGCCACAGCCAGCAAAACCCGCGCCGCCATCGACAAGGTTTACGAGCAAATCATCAAAGATTTGACCGAAGCCGAGGCCGACCTGCCGGACTACGACATCATCCGCTCCAACCCCAGCAAGGGCGCTGCAAACGGGCTGCTGTCGCGAGCCTACCTCGTTTGGGGGCAAAACCCGCTCTCGCAGGCGGAGGTGGAAGGCATCAAAGCTGCCACCGCCGACCCCCAGCACAGCGTCAACAGCGAGCGCCTTACAAAAGCGGTGGAGTACGCCGACAAGGTCATCAGCAGCGGTAACTACGACCTGCTGCAAGACTACAACCGAAACTTCGGCGTAGGCGGCGAAAATCAGGGCAACGAGCACATCTTTACCATTCACCACGATGGCGACGATATAGACGCTCAGGGTAACCACCAGACCCACTGCCCGTTCACGGAGCGATTTGACTTGTTGACGGACAACCATATTGGGCCGGCAGACGTAACGCTGGTGGACATTTTTGACAGCAACGACAAGCGCAAGCTCTACTCCATCGTTACCGAGCTGTACAACGCCGACGAAAAAACGGGTACGGTAAGTCCCGACACGAAGGCCAACTACACGAAGTACGAGTACAAGTTTCCCGTTACCTCGCCCCGCTTCGGCAAGTTCATCCACCGGAAGAGCTACACGGAGGCGCTGAGGGAGGTGGCGGCCAGCTCGGAGGACGGCCAGCCCAACAACATCAACCGCATTGAGCTCCGCTACGCCGAGGTGCTGCTCTACAAGGCCGAAGCCCTGTTCTTCCTGAACCGCGCCTCCGAAGCCCTGCCGTTAGTAAACCAGCTGCGCAGCCGCGCCGGCGTAACGCCCCTCACCGCTCTCACCGAGGATGCCCTGTACAGGGAGTGGTACCTCGAGCTCTCCTTTGAGCAAAAGCAGTGGACAAATCTGGTGCGCTGGAAGACCCTCATTGCAAGCGTTAATAAGGTAAAGCAGTATGAGTACTACAAGGAAGATTACAAAGACAATGCAAGCGTAATCGCAAAAGCCAAAAGCGCGGATGTGACCCTCGCCGATGCGGACGTAAACGCCGCTTTCTTTGCCAAAATCTACAAGCACCTGCACGCCAAAACGGACAACATCAGCGGCAAGCACTACCGCTTTCCCATACCCACCAACGGCGGCATTAGCGCCGGCGTGTCGCCGCAAAACCCCGGCTACTAACGCAGGGCGGCGCGATTGCTGAAAATGAATGTGCGACAGAAATGCCGCACATTCATTTTTTTCTCACTGCGCTTACTCCACACTGCATCGCGCTGTCACCCGCACGGGGGTATTTACGTTCAGTACCTACTCGCTGAAGTAAACCCTGTTTACCCTTGCAGAAATGCGGGTGAAAATTTCGTAGGGAATAGTGTTGAGCTTTTCGGCAAGCGAAGACACGTCAGGGTTTTCGCCAAATACGGTAACCTCGTCGCCTTCTCGCACCTCAATGCCGGTAACATCCGCCATGCACAAGTCCATGCAAATGTTGCCCATGAAAGGCGCCTGCTTGCCGTTTACCATCACGCAGCCCGCGCCGTTGCCCAGCAGCCGGTTAAGCCCGTCGGCGTAGCCAACGGGAATGACGGCAATGGTCTTGTCCCCGTCTGCCCGCCCTTTTCTTCCGTAGCCTACCGTATTGCCTGCCGGCACATGCTTTACCTGCACAACGGTGCTCTTGAGCGCGCCCACGGTGCGCATGCTGCCGGGCTTGGTAGCGCTAACGCCGTAAAGCGAAATCCCCAGCCGCACCATGTCGAGCTGCGCCTCCGGAAAGCGCTCTACGCCTGCCGAGTTTGCCAGGTGGCGCAGCGTTCTGTAGCCCAGCCCGTCCTCTACCCTCTTGCTCATTGCGTCAAACAGCGCAATTTGTGCGCGGGTAAAATCGTCGTGCTGCGGCTCGTCGGCAGCGGCAAGGTGCGAAAAAATGCTTGCCACCTTGAGGTTGCGGAAGCGGGACAGGCAGCTCAGCAACTCCTCCAGCTCCTCCTCCACAAAGCCTAAGCGGTGCATCCCCGTGTCCAGCTTAACGTGGATGCTGCACAAACCCTCGCCGGAGCGCAGCACCGCCTCGCTGTAGCGTTGCAGCATTTGGAAGCTGTAAATTTCGGGTTCGAGGCGGTAGTCCAGCATTTGCTCAAACGTGCCCGGCTCGGGGTTTAGCACAAGTATGGGCATGGCAATTCCGGCACGGCGCAGCTGCACACCCTCGTCGGCAAAGGCAACGCCTATGTAGCTCACGCGCTGGTGCTGCAGCAGCCGCGCCACTTCGCTCAGCCCCATGCCGTAGGCGTTGGCCTTGACCATGACAAGCGTTTTCACTCCCTTTTTCAGCTTCGCTCGCAGCGCATTGAGGTTATCGGTGAGGGCCGTGAGATTTACCTCCAGCGTGGTGAGGTGCGTTTTTTGCTCCAGCAGGCGCGAAATCTGCTCGAGCGAGAAGCTGCGGCTGCCCTTGATAAGAATAGCCTCGTCCTTGAACGTATTGCGATCGAACTGCCGCAAAAAGTGTCCGGTGGACGAGAAGTGCACCGCCTCGCAGGTAAACTTGCTCAAGTGCTTTCCTACCTGCGCGCCAATGGCTATGAGGCGCGACACGCCGTGCTCGCGTAGCAGCTCCGCCACTTCGCCGTAGAGCCGCCAGCCCTCCTTGCCGCTTTGCTCAATGTCGGAGAGGATGACCGTACGGCGGCGGTGCTTGCTGAAGCTCGACAAAAAATCCAGCGCTATGCGAAGCGAAGCCACGTCGGCGTTGTAGGCGTCGTTGATGATGGTGCAGCCGTTGACGCCTTCGTGCAGGTCGAGGCGCATGGCGATGGGCGAAAGGTGCGCCACGTTGCCCGCCACGTTCTCCTCGTTGATGTGCAGCGACGGGAACAGGTGCGCAAGGAGCATACAAGCTGTAAAGCTGTGCAGCGCGTTCTCCGTCGAGGCGGCGTCGGTAAACGGAATGTTGAGCAGGAAGCGCTTTTGCGAGGCCGCAACCTCTACCGTAATGCCGGTGGCAGCGTCGTTCTTTTCGACGGAAATAACGCGCACGTCGGCGGCAGCGGCAGCACCCCAGCAGTAGAGCCGCTTTTGCGCAAGCGTTGCAATAGCGCGAATGGTAGCGTGCACCTCGTACTGGTCGGCGCAGTAAACAACCGCTTCGGCGTTGGCGCACAGGCGCAGCTTTTCGCGCAGCTTTTGCTCGCGCGTGGCAAATCCCTCCTGGTGCGCCTCGCCGAGGTTGGTAAATACCACCACGTCGGGGCGAAGAATGGCTTCCAAGCGCTCCATCTCTCCCGGCTGCGAAATGCCCGCCTCAAAAATTCCCAGCTCCGACTCCTCGCCCATACGCCACACCGAGAGCGGTACGCCCACCTGCGAGTTGTAGCTCTTGGGGCTACGCGCCAGCCTCAGCTGCGAGGAGAGCAGCTGCGCAATCCACTCCTTTACGATTGTCTTTCCGTTGCTGCCGGCCACCGCTACTACCGGGTAGGTATGCTGCCGGCGGTGGTGGGCTGCCAGCGCCTGCAGCGCGCGGAGCGTGTCGGGAACAGCAATGAACGAAGCCTGCGGGTAGCGGCTCGCGTTGACCGCTTCGCTCACCACAAAGGCGCGTACGCCGCGCTCGTAGAGATCGCCAAGGTAGAGGTGGCCGTTGTGCCGCTCGCCGACAATGGCAAAAAACAGCGCTTTGTCGGGGTAAAATGTGCTGCGGCTGTCCGTAACAATATCCGCAACAACGGTAGCGCTTTTTCCCGCAAGCGTTCCGCCCATAATTTCGGCAACCGCCGAGAGGGTATAAGTCATCAGTATTTTCTTATTTTTCCGATAAAGGTAGTGAGAATATTTTAGATAGCTGCCTCCGCTTTGTTTTTGAATAGAGGGGGCAAGGCAGCGCTACCGCATTTCTTCCGCTATTCGCCTTATCCTTTCGTCCGTTTTCAGGTAATCCTCCAGCGTAGGCTGCGCGATAAAATCGTTTTTTTGCAGGCCAACTTCTACCAGCCTGGCAATATCCGGGAAGGTTATTTTGCCGTGCAAAAAAGCGCTGACGGCAACCTCGTTGGCGGCGTTGACGGCGCAGGCGGCGTTGCCGCCCATCCTCAGCGCCTCGTAGGCTAGGGCAAGGCAGCGGAATTTTTCCGTATCGGGTTTTTGGAAGGTCAGGGCCGGAGTTTCGGCAAAGCTAAGGCGGCTTACGCTGAGCGCAAGCCTTTCGGGGAAGCTCAGCGCGTAGCCAATGGGGATGCGCATGTCGGGCGCTCCCAGCTGCGCCTTGATGCTGCCGTCGGCAAACTGCACCATGGAGTGCACCACGCTTTGCGGATGCACCAGCACCTCCATCTGGGTGGGCTTCAGGTCAAAGAGCCAGCGGGCTTCAATAACCTCAAACCCTTTGTTCATCATGCTTGCCGAGTCTATGGTAACCTTGTCGCCCATGCTCCACTGCGGATGCCTTAGCGCCTGCTCCTTAGTGGCGCGCCGGAGGTCGTTGGCGCTTGCGTGCAGAAAAGGCCCTCCCGAGGCGGTGAGGTAAATTTTTTCGACGGGGCTGCACTCGCCTGCCAGGCACTGGAATATGGCGCTGTGCTCCGAGTCCACCGGGATGATAGCCGCGCCGCTCCTTTGCGCCAGCCGGCAGATGAGGTCGCCCGCCACCACCAGCGTTTCCTTGTTGGCCAGCGCCACCTGCTTTTTGGCCTCAACGGCGCAGATGGTCGGTCTTAGCCCTGCAATGCCCACCAGCGCCGATACGACCACGTCTGCACCCGGCAGCTGCACCACCTCGCAGAGGGCCTTGCTGCCGGCGTAAACCTTGATGGGCTGGTCGGCAAGCAGCGCCTTCAGCTCGCCGTACTTTGAATCGTCGGCAATGACAACCGCGTTGGGCTGAAAGCGGAGAGCCTGCCGGGCCAGCAGCGACACGTTGCGGTGGGCGGTCAGCGTTTCCACCTCGTACCGGTCGGGGTGCTGCGCTATCACGTCTAAGGCTTGCGTCCCAATAGAGCCGGTGGAGCCAAGAATGGCAATGCGTTTTTTTATCATACGGACAGGCTTTCGCTAAAAAACGATGTATTGCTCAGGGTTTACGGGAGCACCGCTGCTCCAAATTTCAAACAGCAGCAATCCGCTGTCCTTGCCTGCGCCGATAACGGCTATCGCCTCTCCGGCGCTTACGCGCGCGCCCACTTGCTTGAGCAGCCGCTTGTTGTTCTTATACACGGTGGTAATATTCAGCTCGTGCTGGAGGTTCAGCACGTAGCCATTTTCGATAGTCCAGCCGGCGGACACCACAACGCCGTCGAGGGCGGCCATCACCACGCTGCCGTCGCTGGCCTCCACGCCAACGCCAAGCTGCTTACTTTGCGGGTCAAATTCGCTCGCCACGCGACCTCGCACAGGCGGAAAGAAGCGCAGGTTGTCAATGCTGGACGGGCTGCCGCTGAAGCTCTGCATCGTCAGGTTCTGTTGCTCCATCTCCTCCACCTGCAGGCGGAACAGCGAGTCTTCAACAAAGTAGCTGCGCATTATGGCGTTGTATCGGGTTAGCTGCGCCGTATCGGTTGCAGCCTCAACGTCAACAGGCTCTTGACCCGAGAGTATGCGGCTCAGGTTGTCGTTGTGCAGCACCCAGCGGCGTGCCTTTTGCTCCAGCGCGTCAAGGCGCTGGGCGTTTTGCACAATGTTGCGGCGCGTTTTGCTGTCGGGGTAGCCGGGGATAAGCTCGCGGAGCGGGGTGAAAACTATAAGCGCTGCCACCGCTGCCGCCCCTATGAGCGTAATGAGGCCGAAAAACGTAAATACGTTGAGGCGCGAAAGCCGCATGTGCCAAACCTCGCCAAACGTTACGTCGTTGTAGATAGTAAGCCGGTACTTGCTCCGGAGCTTGCGCATGTAGCGTGCTGTTTTTTCTCTTGCCATACAGAGTGATGCTATGTTGAAACCATATAACGGCGGCAAATGTACAAAAAAAACCGCTACTGTCCGGTAAAATCAAAAAATAGCGGGTTTTTATGCATGTAAATTATTGATAATCACATGCGATATTTTAAGAGGAGCCGGCAAAGATATTTATTTTTGGCGGTTATGCACCCAAATTTTGTCGCTATGCTACTATCCCTGAAGTTTTTCGTGCGCTTGCTCCGCCTCCGGCAGCGCATTTTCAAATACCGTTCCCGGGTTCAGAATATACCAGCCGCGCTCGACGCGTATAAAGGCTTTTTTGCAGTAGGGCGAGATCTTGTATGCTTCGTGCAGCGCCATGACGCTGTTGATGTACGTCCGCTTTTTGCGGTAGGGCGGCAGTATCTCGTCGGGCATCAGGGCGGCAAACTGCTCCAGGTCGTCCATGTTGAATGCTCCGATGCGGATTTTGGATTCTGTGGGGGCGTCGTTTCGGCTGTATTTTCGCGGCTGGCTATCGGCAGTGTTGCGAAGGAGGATGAAGAGGAAAAACAACATGCTGTGGGAATCAATGCGGAAAAGACGCTTGTCGTATTCGTACATCAGCGTTTGCGGGCGTACCCGGGTCCAGTATTCTATGAACATTTTTTCGTTGGCCGGGGGCGCCTGCTTCCGGCTGAGATGCTCCAGATAGCCTTTCAGCAGATAATCCAGGGCTATGCGGCCGGCCTTGTCGGCGCGCACAAGCGAAGCGCCCTGCTTCAGCAGGTCGGCGGCAACTTCGGGCTGCTCGTGGTACAGCGACTGCATCAATCCGGTGGCGCCCTCGTCTGTGGTGAAGTCCACGCCGTACTTCTGCACAATGTACCCGATACGCGCCTTGTTGCCCAGCCGGAGGTGCTTTTCGTACTCCTTGCGGTCGGCGCGCACCTCCTTCATGTAAAGAATTGCCCGCTGAAACTGCAGCTTCGACAGCGCTTCTACCCAGTCGTAGCGGCGGTGGTTCACGGCGTACTGAAACAGCTGCTTGCGCTCCTTCTTTACCTCCGCTTCTTTCTTTGCCGGGTCGAGCGCCAGCTGCTTGATAATTTCCAGCTGCTCGCGGCTGATGTACTCGTATCCCAGATACTTGGCGCGTATCTGCTCGGCCTGCTCAAACTTGCTCTGCTCCTCGAGGCGGCGGGCTTCTTCCAGCCATTCCTCCTTCGACGATTTGGCCTCGCGCACCTGAATATCCTGGCGGCTTTCCTGCATCTGCAGCAGCCGGAGGGCGGGGTGGTCGGCGCGCTGCTCGAAGAGGTAGATGCTTTTGACGGCGCGCGTAACGGCTACGTACAGCGAGTTGATGTAGAACTTGTAAATTTCGGCATCCTTGTCGTGCTTGTCGGCGGCGCGGTTGTAGCGAAGCGCTTCCTGCTTGAGGTCGTCAACGGTTACGCCGGCGATGATTTCGCGAAATTCGGCCTCGTGGTCGGATATAAAGTCTATCAGGATGACATTCTCGTACTCCAGCCCTTTGGCTTCCTGAACGCTGAATATGAGCGGCGTCTTGAAGTAGCGCGCAGCCAGCGCTTTCCGGCTGTTGTCGGAGACAATGACGGCGTACCGCGTGCTGTCCTGCGTACGGCGGTTGAGCTCCTTCTTCTTTTTTTCGTCGTTGGCGTAAAGTACGACCTCGCCTTCCTCCCGGCTCACCGTCCCAATCAGGTAGTTGCTTTCGCGGTCGATGGAGCCGAAGCGCGTATTCTTTATCTTCAGCAGGTTGTTGCTCAGCTCAACGACGTTCAGGCTGTTGCGGTAGTTGGTGCGGAGGATTTTGATGGCGTTGTCGCGGCCGTCGCCCGATTCGTAGAAGTATGTCTTGATTTTGCTCCACGAAAAGAAGTTGGGGTGGACAATCTGGTTGCTGTCGCCGGTGAGAATGAAGTTGGCGCTGTGCTTGAGCGAGGCGAGGATGCACTTCAGCTGGATGTTGGTGATGTCCTGCACCTCGTCCACCATAACGTAGTCGTAGTAAGGCTGTATCTTTTCCAGATATTCGTAGCAGAGGATGTTGCTGTCGTAAAGGTGCTCCTCCTTCAGCCATTCGACGTACTTGAGGAAGAGCGGGTACAGGCGCTCCCTTTCCTGCATCGAAAAAATGGACTGCTTTACGCCCAGCGCCATGTACTCCTCCTGCGAAAGCCATGCGGCGTGGATAGGCGAACCCGTAATGACGCCCTTAAACTCCTCGAACACGCGGTAAGGTTCGTGTATTTTCACCGCCTGCGCGTGGCGCGAAAACCACCGCTCAAAGAGCGGGAAAGTAACCTCGCGGCCTTCGGGTTTTTGCCAGAGGGCGAGGTAGTCGTTGAGCGAGAGGAACTCGGCTTCCTGATGCTCGTTGTCGTAGCCGAAGGCATAGTACATCTTCGAGGCGCTCTCTACCAGATAGCTGGAGAGGGATATGTAGGCGACATTCCCGTGCAGGGCTTTGAGCTTCTCCAGCACCAGCGCCGTTTTGCCGCTGCCCGCCGAGCCGACGATAATCAGCGGCGTGTGGAGCGCGTAGACCGATTGCTGGAAGTCGTCGAACGACAGGAATTTGTTGAGCGTGTGTATGGCTTTGTTGTTCTTATGGAGGTAGACCAGCGGCGCAGCTTCCCGCTCTATCTCCGCGTCGTCGGACACCGCCGGTACGAAGCGCTCTTCGTTGACGGACGCCCCGCGCAGAAAGCGGCTATGGGCATAGTTGTGGTCTTTGATGACCTCCAGAAGCAGGATATACTTTCGCTTTTCGTACGTTACGAAGTTGAAAAGCAGCCTGTCGCGAATGTCAAGCCGGGCGCGGTAGAACCCCGTACCGGGCATTTTCTTGACGTCGGCGCTTTTGAAGTCGCCGGCTTGCAGCTGCCTGAGCGTTTTAGAAAATGACTTCTCTACCGCTGCTATATTCAAATCGTTTTGGAAAAGTATATCGAACATTGCATGATGAATTTTAGTTGCCGGCAAAGGTACGCTTTTCCCCTATTCTTTACAAATGTTTCAAAATGTGGTTAATTCTTTTTTGAGGCGCTATTAAACAATGCTTCGCTATCAGCATTGACGAGATAAAAGATATGCTGCTTGCTACGGAAATTCGAAAAATTGAGTATTGGGAATGAAAAAAAACAATATTTTTTCAGGTTTTCTCCCGAAAAAACCTGAAAAAGTTGTATCTTTGCAGCCGAAGTAAATAAAGTTCAAATGACTGATATAATTAAAAATACGATTGGAAGATTTGCTATCGGGTATGTTTTCACCGCCGATGATTTTCGCATAGAGGTGGCAAACAAAAATACCGTTACCAAAATTCTGGATAAGAAATAAATAACATATAACGGATATAAAAGTGTCGTCCCTGCGGGACTTAGCGGGAGCCTCCTGCTTATCCCCGTATGCTGAAGTATACGGTTAATAGCGTGTCACCCCTGCGGGGTTTGCAGCATACGGATTGCAGCATACCTGCGTAGAGACGCGGCGCGCCACGTCTCTACAACGGGCAGTCCCGCAGGGACGACCCCCGTATGCTAAAGCATACGGATAATAGAGTGTCACCCCTGCGGGGTTTTACGACAACTCCAGGCAGTCCCGCAGGGACGACACTTTATTAACCGTATGCTTTAGCATACGGAGCGGAGATGTGCGGATGCTCGCTTGTCCGGGCAGTCCCGCAGGGACGACACTTTATTAACCGTATGCTTTAGCATACGGAGCGGAGATGC
>JAISAC010000040.1 GCA_031266935.1 Prevotellaceae bacterium | reverse complement strand
TTTCATACGAAGGACTTACGCGGGTTGAAACTTACGAATATCCAAAAGATGCTTTGCGCGAAGCGTTGCTAAATGCTGTTGCACACAAAGATTATACAGGTCCGTATCCTATTCAAATCGAAAGGCGATATAACAACTTCGGAATATGCCGGGAGATACAAAGTTACCGACCGTACAGCCCGAAATGACCTGAATGAATTAGTTGAAAACAAGTTGCTTACAAAACAAGGGGAAACAAATCTTGCAAAGTATGTTTATATCTGACAATGTTTTATTTCCGAAGTTTTTCCGAACTGTTTCCGAAGTTTCCGAAGTTGCCAACAGTATGTATTTGGGAACAATCACCGTTGCTTAAACAAGCCGAAAGGCAAAATGTTTTTTTGCTAAAAGCCGCTCAATTTGGGCGGCTTTTTTTTTGCCTATCTCAAAATTATGTTTATAGTTATTTATCGAAAAAATCGTATCTTTGTATTCGAATTGATTGTTATTCAATTTTTATTTGTTTTTGACGCTATATTTTATGTACCGTATTTGTACCATATAACAAATATTTAACTTATTATCAACTACATATATTTTTTATACAAGAAAGTAAAAGCAGTAATCCATGGCAAAACCCAACTTTAGCGGCGTGAAATCGAGCTACGAGCGCATTATCTCCGACTTGAGCAAGAAAATATACAAGCCGATATATCTGCTTATGGGCGAAGAGGCTTATTATATTGACTTAATTTCTAACTACATACAGGAAAATGTGCTGAGCGACGCCGACAAAACGCTCAACCAGACGGTGCTCTACGGCAGGGATGTTAACTCTAAGGTGGTGATTGAGGCTGCGCGGCGCTACCCCATGATGAGCACCTGTCAGGTGGTTGTTGTGCGCGAGGCGCAGGAAATCAAGGACAGCATCGAAAAGTTGGGGATTTACGTCAACAGCCCGCTGAAATCTACCATACTCGTCATTTGCTACAAGACAAAAACGGTAGATAAGCGGACAACGTTCTACAAGCAGATAGCCAAAGTGGGCGAAGTGTTTGAATCTGCTTCGCCGTACGACGACAAAATTCCCGACTGGATTGTTGACTACCTCAAATCCAAGCAGCGCACCATCGACGCGAGCGCGGCAAAAATTTTGGCGGATTACTTGGGCGACAACTTGAGCAAAATCGTAAACGAGCTCGACAAGCTGGCGGTGATTGTGCCCCAAAGCAGCAAAATTACCGCCGAGCACATTGAGCGCAACATTGGCGTCAGCAAGGATTACAACCCTTTTGAGCTCTGCAACGCCATCAACTCGGGCAACGTTCTCAAAGCCAACCGCATTATCATGCACTTTGAGCAAGACCCGGATAGCAATCCGATACCCAGAATAATGATTGCGCTATTCTCCAACTTCAACAAAATATTCCTGCTGCACATGCTCAAGGCAAAGTACAAAAACGCCGCTATCCCCTCTACCGAAATTCAAGGAGTGCTGGGCATAGTTCCGTTTCTTTTGAGGGGGTATGAGGATGCGGCGCGGCGGTATTCATCTACCAAGGCGGCAGCGGTTATTGCGCTGCTGCGCGAGTTCGACATGCGAAGCAAAGGCTGGAACAACGCCTCGACCGGCTACGGAGATTTGCTGCGCGAAATGGCGTATAAAATAATGCATTGAAATCTGAAATTTGAAATCTAAATGACCATCATACTTGTAGCTGTTACCGTTTTGGTATCCATAACGGCGCTTAAGCAACGCCCGATTTTTGATAAGCTGCTCCTGTCGCCCTACCGCATGGTGTACCACAAGGAGTGGTACCGCATCGTTACGCACGGTTTTATCCATGCCGACTACGTCCACCTGGCGGTGAACATGATAGTGCTGTACTCGTTTGGCGGCGCTGTGGAGATGTGGCTCGACACGCTGCATGCAGAGGGGATGACGTCCCTGCCCATGCTGCACTACCTGGTGCTGTACTTTGGCGGCATGGTGGTTGCTACCATATCGACGGTTGTCAAGCATAAGGATGTTTATGACTACTCGGCGGTGGGCGCGTCGGGGGCGGTGAGCGCGGTGCTGTTTACGTTCATCTTTTTTCAGCCGTGGAGCATGCTCTACCTCATGGGGATTATTCCTGTTCCGGGCATTGTTTTCGGGCCGCTGTACCTCTGGTATTCGTCGTACATGGGCAAGCGCTCCGCCGACAACGTAAACCACGATGCGCACTTCTACGGCGCTATTTTCGGATTTCTTTACCCAATTGCCATCGACCCCCAGCTGCTGCTGAACTTTATACGCCAGCTGCTGATGAGATGATGAAATTCCAGATTTCAAATTCCAGATTTCAGATTTATGCAAAAAGCCGTTTTTCTTGACCGCGATGGCGTAATCAACAGCGACGAAGGGCGCTACTACGTGTACCGCGAGGAGGATTTTGTGCTTACGCCGCACCTTGGCGAGCAGCTGAAGAGGCTGCAAGAGGCAGGGTTTCTGCTCATCGTCGTCAGCAATCAGGGAGGGGTAGCGCGTGGCCTGTACGGAGCGCAGGAGGTAGAGCGCCTCAACAACCTTTTGCGCGAGCAAATGGCAAAATACGGCGTTGCGCCGACAGAATTCTACATTTGCCCGCATCACCCTGATTTTGGAAAGTGCCTGTGCCGAAAACCGCTACCGCTGCTGGTGCAGAAAGCGCTGGCGCGCTTCGATATTGATGCTTCGCGCTCCTACTTTGTTGGCGACCGCGAAAGCGATATGGAAACCGCCCGCAACGCCGGCGTAAAAGGAATTTTAGTCAACAGAAATGCCGGAATTGGAGAGGCTGTGGAGGAGATTTTCGCTGCGGCGCAGTAGCCGGCAGCAAATCCGTTCCTCCTTTCCGCCATTCCCGCAAAGGCAGGAATGACGGAAAGGTGAAATGGATTTCGATTTTTGCAGGCGCTACCTGCCGCCGATTACGAGCTTTGCAACGTGCTTGCCCGCTTTCACCACGTACACTCCCGCCGGCAGCTGCGATACGTTTACGCTGGTGCTGGGGTAGCCAACGCTGCAAACCGCTACCAACCATCCGGTAGATGTGTATATTCTTATCTTTTCATCTGCCTTAATCCCGTCGGAGTTCACCGTGATTATCCCGCCCGTAGCAGGGTTGGGGTAAACTTGCAGGGGCAGGTAGGCGTCGGCAGCCACAGCCGTTTCGCCGCCGTTTCCGGCTATCGTTACGGTGGCCGTTCCGGTCTTGGTGGGGTCGGCGGTGGAGGTGGCGGTAACGGTGAGCGTGGAGGCGGTTTCGTCGCCGGCTACGGTGAGCACCCCCTCGGTGCCGCTTGTCTGGGCAATGGCGGTTGAGGCGCTTGCGTTGCCCGACACGCTCCACGTTACCGTTGTTGCGGCGGGGCCTTCTTTCTCTACGGTAGCCGTAAAGCCCTGCGGTATGCCCTTCATCACCGTGGGGCTGGCGGGCGATACGCTCACGCTGCTAATGACGCCGCCCGTAAGGCTCGACAGCTTGGCGCCAAGGTAGCCAAGGCGTATTTGCTGCGGCGAGGTCAGCTGAATGTTGCCGCTCGCATAGATGCGGTACTTTTCGCCATACTCCGCAAGCGTTACGGTGTGGTACACGCGGTACGACTTGGTACCCTCCGGCGCGGCGATGGTTTTTGCCAGCTCGCCCGAACGGGAAGCGGCAAGGCTCACCGAATCGTAGCCCAGCACGCTGTTCTCGTCAAAGGGAGCGGCATCCGAGAAGAGTATCATTGCCGTTGTCCTCACAGGCTCTTCGCCGGAGGGCGTGCAGTGGTCGGTTCCGTCAATATGCCGCGAGTCGTTGCTTGTGCCGTTGATGGTAACCTCCTCAATAGTTCTTTCGGCAGAGGCGTTGGCCACTTCCATGCTGAAAAATCCGCTTCCGTCCACCAAGCGCCAGTGAGCGCTCGACATATCCTCACCGGGATAATCAGGGTTGTCCGGGTGGTTGGGTGTAGCGCCTCTCTTGAGGTAAAAGCGCGGGGCTTCCTGTCCGGTGCCCGATTGATATACAAGCCCGTCTCCTACACCTTCTACCCTCACCACCATCTCCTTTTCGGAGCCTGCATACACGGTATCGCCCGGAGGCGTTTCGCGAATTCTGTGTCCCGATTTTGCGTAGGCGAGCAAGGTGTTGGCAGCCTGTTTATCGCTGCACCCGTAGATGGAGTGGTCGTCGTTGATGAGGTCAACGCCCCAGTCCACGTAGTCGTCGGCCACGGGCAGGTTGACCATTACGGTGGCGGTATCGGCCACGGTGGGGTCGAAAGTAGAGGCGGCAATAACGCTGAACGTGCTCGCGGTTTCGGTAGCGCCCACCGCCAGCAGGCCGTCTGCGCTAATGGTAGTAGCCGCGCTGTTGCCCGCAACGCTCCAGCTTACGCCATTCGCTGCCCCGCCCTGATTTACGACGGCGGCGGCAAACTGCACCGATTCGCCCTGCTCTACGCGCGCGGCGGCGGGCGACACGGTTACGCTAAGCACTGCGGCGGGCAGGGGCGTTACCGTTACGGTGGCCGTAGCGCTTTTGGTATTGTCGTAAGCGGAGGCGGCCGTAACGGTCAGCGATGCAGCCGGCTCGTTGGGCGAGATGGTGAGCAAGCCGTCGGCGCTAATGCTTGTTGCCTCCTCGCCGCCAGCAACGCTCCACGTCACCTCCGTCGAGGCGCCACCCTCGGCGTCAACCGTGGCGGTCAGCCGGACGGTGTCGCCCTGCAACGCTGTTACGGCGGCGGGCGTTACGCTTACGCTGTTCACCGCGGGCAGCACCGACGATAGCGTTACGTACGCCGTATCGGCAACGGTAAAGTCAAAATCGGAGGTGGCAACAACCTTGATGGACGGCGCTGTTTCGAGGTCGCCGGTGGCAACGCTGAGCAGGCCGCTTGCGCTGATAGCCGTTTGGTCGCTTGCGGCGCCCACCACGCTCCACGTTACGGACGGAGACGCCGTACCCAAGGCTTTCACGTCGGCGGTAAATTGCTGCTGTGTGCCGGTCATCATGCTGGGCAGGGAAGCGGGCGATACGGTGACCTTAGCAACGGCGCCATCACCTTGCATAACGCCAATGTAGGCAAGGCGAATTTCTGCTTTGCCTGCCTCCAGCACAACGTCGCCCGTGCGATGAGGTACGATGGCGTATTTGTTTGCCTCCTTCGTTTGCAGCGTTACGGTGTTGTAGAGGCGAAAAGACTTTGCTCCGGCGGGCGCGGCTACCGTTTGCGCCGGTATGCCACGCCTTATAGGCGGCAGTAAAACCTGCTGGTATCCGATAACGCTTGCCGAATCAAAGGTTACATTATCCGAAAACAGAACGGCAATATTAACATCGGTTCCCACATCAGCGCTATTGCTCACGCCGTTTACAGTTACAGCGCTTATATCATCCGGAGCGCCTGTCCATTTTCCCTCAATGTAGGTATTCTCCGGAGGGGTAGTATCCAGCACCAGCTTCCAGTGGCGCGTGGGGAGCTCGGCGGGAGTGTTGGTGTTTGAGAGACCGATGTAGAGGTCGCGTATTCTATCGTTTCCCAGCGTAACCCCTCCCGAAGGAATAATGGACAGCTCTTTTGCCGTTCCCGCGTAAACCAGCAAGGTATCCAGCGGGTTAAGTATCATTCCCGAGGCTGAGCCTGCGCTGTATTTGAGCACGGTATCGGCAGATATGGTGCCCGTGTTTTGGATGTAGGCGGGGATGCTATCCGTGCAGTCAACCCCAATATCCACGTAGCGTCCCATTACCACCTGCGGCACATCCATCTCCACGCCAATGTAGGCAAGGCGAATTTCTGTTCTGCCTGCCGCCAGCACAACGTCGCCCGTGCGATGAGGTACAATGGCATACTTTGCTCCTTGCGCTTGCAGGGTTACGGTGTTGTAAAGGCGGAAAGATTTTGCGCCGGCGGGCGCGGCTACCGTTTGCGCCGGTATGCCACGTCTGATAGGCGGCAGCAAAACCTGCTGGTATCCGATAACGCTTGCCGAATCAAAGCTTGCGTTATCCGAAAACAGAATGGCAATGCTAACATCGTTTCCGACATCAGCGCTGTTGCTCACGCCGTTTACGGCCACTGCGCTTATTTCACCCGGAATACCTGTTCGCTGCACCTCGATGTAGGTATCCTCCGGAGAGATGGTATCCTGCACCAGCTTCCAGTGGCGCGTAGGGAGATCGGCGGGAGTGTTGGTGCCTGAGGTACCGATGTAGAGGTCGCGTATGTTGGTGTTCCCCTGCGTAACCCCTCCCGATGGAATAACGGACAGCTCCTTTGCCGTTCCCGGGTAAATCAGCAAAGTCTCCAGCGGGTTGAGTATCATTCCGGAGGCAGAGCCTGCGCAGTACTTGAGCACGGTATCGGCGGATATGGTGCCCGTGTTTTGGATGTAGGCGGGGATGCTATCCGTGCAGTTAACCCCAACATCCACGTAGGTTGGCACGGCGTTTGCAGCGCTTACCGCTGCCATTAGCGCGGCGCCTGCCATTGAAGCTCGCGCTGCTGTAAAAATTTTTCTCATAGCCAATAATATTTTACGGAGGGCTTCTGCTAATGTTGGTTTAAAAATTTGATTTTGCCAAAAAGCCGAAGCCCGTTAAAGCTCTTCGCAAAACCGGAAAGAAACTAAGAAACTAAAAACTAAAAACTAAAAACTAAAAGTTAAGAACTAAGAACTAAGAACTAAGAGTTAAGAACTACTTTATCGCAATGCAGGGTGTGCGTTTGCCGTCCCGGAGAGCCTGCCCCGAGCGTAGCCAAGGGGGACAGAATGTTGGTTAACGCCACGTTACCTGGTGCCTTTCGCTCATATTCTGCCCCTAACGGGGCAGGAGGGGCAGGGGGATAACCGTGCTTTCTACCAACATTACGTCCCGTCCGGGACGGCAGAAGCGCCCTAAAAACTTCCTGCAAACCTTAACGGGGCTCCCGCAACAAATCTCTTTTCCCCGTAGGGGAACCATATCAATAGAAAAACGTGTACCGCTTTTCTCTTTTCCCCGTAGGGGATTAATAGCTAAGAGGATGAATGCCCTACGGGCAATAAAGCGAGCTTGTTGAACTTCTATTCTATTGATATGAATGCCCTGACGGGCAATGCACAAAACCATGCCGCGCGAAGTATAGTTTTTAGTTTTTAACTTTTAGCTCTCAAAAACCTCACCGTTTCGCCCTTTTCTGTGGCGGCAATGTATATCCCCACAGGCAGGTGCGCAACGGAGATTACGGCGCTGCGCGACTGCATTATCAGCACACCCAGAATGTTGTATATGCGTACCGTGACGGTGGCGGGGTTGTGCACGGCGTTGCCGTAGCAGGCAAGCGCGGCGAGCGCATGCTTCGGGGCTGCGGTAGGCGCGTTGCTGTTGCTGCTATCGTCATCATCATTAGCGCTATTGCCGCTATCGGGGCTGCCGGTTTTGGGCGCGGCTACTGCCTCCAGCAGCACGCCGAGGTAGGGGATGCGCTGGCTCTCGCCATTGGCAAGGGTAACTTCGCCGCCGGGGTCTATGCTGTACAGGCTGCCTTGCAGCGCGAGCGTTACTTTGCGGTATATGCGGAACGCCCTGCACCCGTTGGGCGCTTGCAGGGTAATGGCCGGCTCGCCTGCGCGGGCTACCGGCAGCTCTACCTGCTCAAAGTCGAGTATGCCGCTTGGGTTGAACGGCGCGCTGTCCGAAAAAACAAGGATGGGCGCCGCCGGGCTGCTCACGTTGCCGCTGGTGCCGTTGATGGTTACCGCCGCTATTTTTCTTTTGGCGGTATCGGCGCCGCCGGTGGCGGCCACCTCAACGTAGTGGGCGTCTCCGCTGAGGTCGAATACCGCAATGCTGCCGGCGCTCTGCGGCAGGTAGGAGCCGTCGGTTGACTTTGCCGCCGCACCGCCGCCCAGGATGATGGTAAGCTCGTTGTCCGTGTTGGGGAAAATTACGTATGGCCCGTTAAAGGCGTTCGATATAAGCACATTTGATTTTGACGTAGCAAGCCCCGACAAGCTCGTGCCCGACACGTAGTCCTTTCCGATATCCGCGTAAGCCATTTGCGCTGCTCCCGTTACAAAGCGCCACTCCTCGCCCTGCACCGTATCTAAGGCGTTCATTGCGTCCACCCGCCAGTAGCAGGTTACGCCCGGCGCGAGCGGCTCAACGGGGAGGTAGGTAAACGACGTGGCGGAAAGCGGCGTTCTGTGCAGGGGCGCCAGCGCTCCGCTTTCGGCGCCAAAAAAAACTTTGTAGGTTACGGGGCGGCTCCACGTTCCCGTTTCGTTGCTCCACGAAAACAGCAGCTCGTCGTACAGCTTGAGCGTATCGCCCTGCGCCGGCGTGGGGTTGGAGCAGGCCAGCGGCGCCGCGGGGTCGCCTGTGGTGCTAACCCTGAACACCTCCGAGGCGGCGTCGGGAAATCCGCTCTTTTTGGTGAGCACGCGAAACGAATAGAAAGTTTCCTCGTCAAGCCCCGCCACCGCGTACTCCGTCGCGCCGGCGTCCAGCGCTGCGAGGTCGGCAAACGCCGCGCCGTCGGAGGAGATTTGCAGCGCGAGCGCGTCGGCTGACGTCTCCTGATTTTCCCACGCAAGGTCAACGGAGAGCTTGGCGCGGTTGACCATTTTCAGGCCGAAGGCGCGGTGCAGGTAGGGCTTTCCTGTGGGAGCGGTAATGCTGTTGAGGTAATTTTCGATGTTCAGGTAGCCGTTTGGGGCAGCCTGCACGGCGTCGTCGGGGTTGTTTTTGTTCAGCCCGTTGCCGTCCTCCCAGGCGTCGGGGATGCCGTCGTTGTCGCTGTCGTCGGCTTTTGCGCCGACGCTCACAGCGCCCACCACGTCGTAAATGCCGTTCTGCGATTCGTTGGATATGTGCGCTCCCTTTGCGCCGTAGGAAGTCAGCTCGCCTATCAGCAGGTTGTCGAGCGCAGCGCGCACGGGGAGCGACGCCCCCGCAGAGGCTATCACCTTAGCCAACGCCTCGCCGGGCGTGAGCATTCCGCCTGCCAGCGGCGGGTGGGGCTTGGGGATAGCGGCGCAGGTGCCGCAGTTGTCCGCCGAAAAATCATCCAGAGAGGCTACAATGGTGGGAGGCGAACCGCCGTGGCTGTTGGCGTAATGCTCGTCGGTGGTGGGCGCACCGTTCAGCACACCGTCCCTGTTGCCGTCCACCAAGTTGTTGTTGTTGCCGGTGTAGAGCTGAAAGTTTTCGCGGGCGCGCTGAAAAGGCAAGGCGCTGCTTTTTGGCCCCGATATGAAGTAGTTCCCCTCCATCCAGCCCCACGACGGCCCGTCGGAATCTGCAAGGATGTACCCCTGCGCGCCGCCCCAGTTGTACACCACGTTGTTGATAAACTGGTTGAGGCCCTTCACCTTTGGGTTGCGGGTATTGTTGTCCACGTAGAGGCAGCCGATAATGGAAACGCCGCCTTCGGTTTGGATAAGCCCTCCGGCGGAGTGCGACACCAGCCCCTGCGCGATGATGGAGTTCTGAATGGTGATGTTGCTCGGCAGCGCACCCTTGCCGTCCCAGTTGACCGAAAAGTTTTCGTCCCGCCCCCACGCTACCGAGAGGTGGTCAAAGCACATATTTTCGCCGTTGGCAAGCGCCACCGCATCCTTGCCGGACTGCCCGCCTGCGCCCATGTTAACGCGCAGGTAGCGGATAATAATGTTGTCGGCGCCGGAAACCGATATGCCGTTGCCGTAAATGGTAATGCCGTCGCCCGGCGCGGTGTGCCCCGCAACGTATGAGCTTCCCGCAAAGATGATGCGCTCCTTGATGCGTATCACCCCGCAGGTGTCGAACACCACAATGCGTCCGGGCTGGCTCACGGCGTCGCGCAGCGAGCCTTGCCCGGCGTCGTTGAGGTTGGTAACGTGGTACACGGCGGGGTTTGCCGCGCCGCGCGCGCCCAGCGCGTAGCGCCCAAAGCCTTCGGCCTCGGGGAAAGCGGGCAGCTGCGCCTGTAGCGCCCCGCAGGTTGCCGCCATCATAATAGATGCAAGTGTTTTTTTCATGTGAATTATTTTTTTTATATTAGAATTTATATTAATTTAATTGCGATTTCAGTTAATTTTTTATTTAATTTCAAGCTCCGACCCTACTCCTCCTACTTCAAAATCACCGGTAATATTCACCTCATCCACGACGTCGAGCGTGAGCTTGGCGCCGTTGGTGACGATTACGTTTTTGGTGTTGATGTCGCCGCAGCTTGTAACGGTAGTGTTGGAGGTTACGGTTTGGTCGGTGAAATTGACTGTAGAACATAAACCATCTAATATCGTTGCTCCGGTATTATTGGGGTCAAGCCAATCTTGTAACCGTCGTTTTGGATTTGTGCTGTTATTCCATGAGACGCTGAATTTACCATAATTAGATATATCAGCAGAGGGATTACTACAATTGAGGTTTGGACAAAGGATGGTATTACCCGCACCAAATAATTGTCCTATCACTCGATGATTATTATTCAGCAATGGGGATCCGGAAGACCCTCCTTCCGTAACAGAATGTCCGTGCGTTGTCGCCATCCAATTGATTTTCCAAAAATTATTGTTAGGTAAATAGCTGACACAATAATCGAAGTTCATACAATTCGAATTAGCTGGACTGATATTGTGCGTGGCGATTTTTTTTACATCACCGTCAGGATGATGTATTCCTACACCTCCCGTACCTGCATTTCCGGTTCTGTCCCATCCCAAATAATAGGTGTTCACATCCGATTTATTCCTGGGATCTTCCGTTAAGCGAAGCAAAGCAACATCCACAGCGCCATTATTAGCTACGACTACGGCGCCTGTTGTAGATTTGGGCGTAGGATATGTAGTTGGCGTACAGTTGGGAGATTCGTAATTCCAATAAAAAGAAGAGTAATTCAACATGGAATCGCCTAAAGCATCATAAAAACATTCTAAACAATGATCTGCCGTTAAAAACAGAGGGCGACCATCATTGGCAGTGGTATTTATTAAAGAACCTGAACACAATCCATATCCCTCTACGATAAATAATGCAACAGCATTCTTTTCATTTTGCCAGTTTTGCCCTTCGCTGCAATTTACATTGACCTGACAAGCTCCGGAAGCGGTTATGTTTTCCGATGATCCCGGCAGGTAAATATACCTGTATCCATGAACTACATACGCGATGGAAATAATCCCTTCTTCCGTAACTTCTTCAGGCTGATAATACTCTAACGTTACCTTATCGCCATAAATCAAACCGGTAGCAAAACCTTGCGGGTTTTCCTTCGTTCCCTTGTTGTTTACTGAAGTAAAAGCGCCGATACTTTGTCTTTTATCACTGCCGTATACAAAAAATTTCGCTCTTTCGGGAAGATGAAACTTGTCGTACAGCAAATTAACGGATAAAGCTTCAGGACAATAGATATCCAACTTCCACAGCTTGTCTCCATTAGGCAGGGTAGTCCATTGTCCGGAATTATCTAAAGTAAAATGAACCGGATGCCGGTAGCCAAATCGAACAGGACGATTTTCTTCTTCCCGCTCCCTGTCTTCCCTGTTTATTGTCTCCATATCTAAACGGGGAAGTGTTTGGGCTGTTGTAATATCAAACTGCAGTGTATTTTCTTTGAAAGAAAAACTTACGGGTAATTCTTCCGTACTGATTTGTGCCTGTAATTTTAGTCCTGAAAGGACAAAGCATATACATATAACTAAATTGCACTTTTTCATTCTTTCACCTGTTTAAATTGTAACTGATAGCGAACATCATCCTGCGTATAAGCAAATATCAACAGGTCTTTTTCGAAGAAACAGTCGTCTACTAAAGGTAAGATACCTGTAAAATAACGGCAATCGTCTGTTACATCAGCTATTTCCGTCGTAATATAAAGATAACGCCCGTCTGAGGATTTTATATTTACATACATGTGATTTGCGCAGGAACGTCCACTACCGGTAGTGTCATTTTCGAATGTGAAAGAAAAATATTCCTCTTCCTTTTTTCCACTGGGGCTGGAAGCATCCAGCGTTCTCAATTCGCCTGTCGCGAGGTTGCGTATGTTTGCCAGCTTCCATTTGGTACCGGTCAATTCCTGCTTTTCTTCCGGTGTATCTTTTTCCGAACAAGCCGTGCCCATGCTTAGTACAAGCATAGAGAACAAGAAAAATTTTAATGTTTTCATTCCTTTAACTGTTTAAATTGTAAATGATAGCGAACATTATCCTGCGTATAAGCAAATATTAACAGGTCTTTTTCGAAAAAACAGTCGTCTACAAGACGTAAAACATCTGAAAAATAAATGCAATCGGCCGTTCCTTCATATACTTCCGTCATACAACCAAGATAACTCCCGTTTGTCCCTTTTATATTTACCAACATTCCATTTACGCAGGAACGTCCATAACCGAGCGTGTCGTTTTCGAATGTAAAGGAAAAACTTTCGAACTGGCCATCAGGGTGATGCGGTTCCAGCGTTCTCAATTCGCCTGTCGCGAGGTTGCGTATGTCTGCCAGCCTCCATTTGGTACCGGTCAATTCTTGCTTTTCTTTCAGTGTATCTTTTTCCGAACAAGCCGTGCCCATGCTTAGTACAAGCATAGAGGACAAGAAAAATTTTAATGTTTTCATCACACACCTCCTTTACTTTGTTAAAATCATCTTTTTCGTATCAACCAAGCTACTATCCACGTAAAGGGAATAGTAATAGATACCTGCCGAGAGCGCCCCGCCTTCTATCGTTATGCTGTCCGTTCCGGCTTGGAGCGGTATTTGCCGTACAACGCTCCCTGCCGTGCTGCTTACTACAAGCTGCGCCGAGCTACAGGTTTGCGGCAGGGTATAGCGAATAAGGGTAGCTTGATTGAACGGATTGGGAGTGTTTTGTTGCAGGGAAGCGCCGCTGCTTGCCGCGTCCTGGATTATTTGCTTTTTCATAACCGCCTAATTTAATTTAATTTGATAAAAGTTTTACTCCATGTAACAACCGTTCCCTGTTCCACTATCAACCCTGCTTCATCAACAATCCTTCCGGTTATTTTTTCTCCCTTTATGGTCATCGTATCATCGTCCGCACGAGTTATACAAAATAATAGATTGTCGTTATCTATTGTCAGATTTGGCCCTGGCAGGGACAATTGGCCAACATTGAGTTTTTGATATTGGTACAAATGTCCTCCTTCCGCTAAATCATCCGGTATATAACCGGAGACTTCCAATTTATTGTTTATGAGAAAATCGTAAATAATACTATCGCTCGAGCAGTCAATTATTTCAGTATCCTGAGTGTCGGTGTTATTTATTATGGAGATTTGCATCAATTTCCATTTACCGATAACAGTTTCTCTGTATGGATTTTCAACTTCTACCCAATTGATTGCACCTGAATTACTTACTGCATTAATTATTATTTGCTTTGCCCCGGGATAGAGAAGCTGATATATGGCAGGGCAAAGCGGAAATATTTTTTCATCCTCTTCTGCCGGTCTATATGTAAATCTCATCTTATAATCATACCGGTAGGAGTGTTCCGAACCTGCATATCCAAAAAATGCCAATGGAAATTCAAACAAATCATCCGGCAGATTATATGTCAATAACGTATCTTTCAGATTTTCGGAAATAATGTAGTACCCTCTCGCTTTGGCTGTGGTTTCGCCTCTCTCCTTAAAAGCCGCACAGTTATCGTAATCCATGATGTATCCTACTGTGTAAATAATTTCATTGTCCGGTTCATTGGAACATCCGAATGATAAAATCAGTATGATTGCAAACAACCCATTTAAAAAATTTGTTTTCATCGTACACCTCCTTACTTTGTTAAAACCATATTTTTCGGACAGACGCTAATAGTGTTTGTCTATAAACTCCAAATAAAAATAGAAAACGTGTATTGCTTATCTCTTACTTCCCGTAGGGGATTCATAGCTAAGAGATGAATGCCCTACGGGCATAAAGCGGGCTTGTTGCTCCTCTGTTCTATTGATATGAATGCCCTAACAGGCAATGCACGAAACTACGCCACGCGAACTATAGTTTTTAACTTTTAGTTTTTAGTTCTTAGTTCTTAGTTCTTAGTTCTACCTGTATCCCGGGTGCTGCTGCTCGCGTATCATCGGGTTGTCGTTCATCATGGCGTTGCTGAAGGGCATCAGCTCTGTTTTGTGCTTGGTTACGCCGGTAAAGAAATCCGCCACCCAATTCTCCAAGGTTGTTTTGTCGGCGGTGGTAAAGAAACCGGCGCACAGGTCGGCTATTTCGTATCCCTCTCCGGCCAGCGCGGCAGAATCCTGCGGGGTGGGCTTCGCCTGGTAGTAGCCGTGCGCCTGTATGGCAATGGCGGGATGCTCCAGCTTGTCCATCACCATTGGCTTATAGGAGGCGTACTTCCAAATGCCGGCGTACTCGCCGGTAGCGTTTCCCAGCCGAACCATTCTGTCGGCTTCCGCGCGGAGCGTTTCGTAGTGTATTCCCCAGCGGATGAGGTCTGTCCGGCGCAGGGCGGCGCCCTCGAAGCAGAGCTCCAGCTTGCGCTCCTTTACCAGCGCGCTGAAAAAGCCGTCCTTGTCGGCGGGAGTGCTGCCTGCCGCGTCAGGGTTGCTGCGAAAAGCGCGGAGGCGCACCTTCTCGTAGGCTTCCTTAGCGGCGGCGGTTGGCGCGCCGCTCAGCTCATTGTCGGCCTCCGCAAACATCAGCAAAACGTCGGAGTACCTCAGCAGCGGCATGTTTATGTTTGCCCTGCCGTCTCCGTACAGGTTGTCGGACTTCCACGTAACGCGGTACTTTCCGATTTTTGCGGCGGCGTAGGTGCTCATTCTTGCAACGAGCGCACCGCCCTCCAGCGTTACGGGCATGTTGCAGATGCTCACGTCGCGCCGCTGGTCGAGCGAGTCGTAGTCGAAGTAGAGGGTTGGTATGGGCGCAATCAGCGGGCCTGATTTTGCGTAAACGGTGTTGGCCGGCATGGTTGTTCCGCTGGTGTATCCGGGGCTTTTATCCGTCTGGCTGGCGCCGTACATGCCAAACTCCCAAATGGTTTCCCTGTTGTACTTCTTGGTTGCGAGGTCGCGGTAGATTTGGTCGTAGCTGTCCAGCAGCAGGTTTCCGCCTTCGTCCATCACCCTTTTGCAGGCGTTGCGGGCAACGGTGTAGAGCTCGGTAATGCGCGCCGCGTCGGGTCTTTTTGCCAGCTGCGCGTTGGCGTAGGGCGTAGCGCTCAAGTCCCAGCGCAGGGAGTATCCGGCGGCGTGGAGGGCTACCCGCGCCAAAATCCCGAGGGCGGCATTTTTCGAGAAGCGCTCCGACGGTATTCCCGCTTCATCCTTCCACGGCAGCAAATCCACCGCTTTTTGGAGGTCTTCTACGCACTGGTCGTAGATTTCATCGCGCGGGTAGCGGGGCAGTTCGTAGCTGTCGGCGTCGATAGTTGGGAGCAGCTGGAAAGGCACGTCGCCCCAAAAGCGCACCGCGTTGAAGTAAGCCCAAGCCCGCAGGGCGTAGGCTTCGCCCAGCAGCCGTGCAACCTTCGGGTCGTCGGTATCCATGGTGGATATTCCCTTAATGCAGCTGTTTGCCCGCTCTATGGTGGTGTACATGGTGGTGTAAACGCCGTCCGGCACGTTCGCGGCGTCGTGCTCGTACTGCGCCAGCTGGTACTTGCTGTTGGTTTCTGTTGACCTGCACTCGTCCGTACCCGACACAAGGCGATAGTTCAGGTCGTTGTGGTAGGAGGAGGCGTAGGCGCCCAGCACCGCCATCTCCGCCTTTTCGGGCGAAACAAAAATGCTGGAGGAGTCGTACTTGGTTTCGGACGGCATATCCAGCCAGTCCTCGCAGGCAGCGGCGCTCAGAGCAATAGCAGCTATTGCCGTCAATTGTGTGATGCGTTTTGTTGTTTTCATAACCTTGGGAAATTTTGAATTCTGAATTCTGAATTTTTGAATTTTTGAATTTTTGAATTTTTGAATTTTTGAATTTTTGAATTTTTGAATTCTTGAATTTTGAATTTTTGAATTTTTGAATTTTTGAATTTTTGAATGAATTAGAAGGACAGATTAAGCCCCACCACCCAGCTCCGCGTTCTGGGGTAGGCGGAGTTGTCCAATCCGCGCGTGAGGATAGAGCCGGAGGTGGAGACATCCGGGTCGTAGCCCGAGTAGCGCGTAAAGGTGTACGGGTTGTTTACCGTGCAGTATATCCTCAGGCTGCTGACGTAAATTCTTTTCAGCAGATTTTTGGGGAGGGTATAGCCCAGCGTAGCCGTGTTTATTCGCAGGTACGACCCGTCCTCCATGTTGTAGTCGGTAGCGTTGACGGTAGCCGGGTCTTTATTATCGTTGTTGAGGCTCCACAGCGCTTTGGGGTCGTGCTGGTTGGGGTTGAGCGCCGCAAGGAGGGCGAGGTCAAAGGTTTCCTTTCCGGTGGCGGGGTCAATCAGCGTAAACCGGTTGGCCATAGCGGACGAGGCGTTTTCGTTGGCGTTGCGAGGCCCCGCGTAGCGCTGGGTGTTCATGTTAAACACCTTGTTGCCGTAGCTGAAGTTCATAAATACGCTCAAGTCAAAACCTTTGTAGGTAAACGTATTGTTCAACCCTCCGTAGAATATCGGCATGGCGCTACCCAGCAGCGTTCTGTCTCCGCCGGCCCATTCGTCCGAGTCCGTCCACACCGGATTTCCGTTATCGTCGGTGCGCCCGCCGACGCACTCAAACATAATATCTCCGGGCTTGATGGCGTTTACCCCCGCAGCGGTAAGCCCGTTTTTGCGCGGTACGCCGTCCTTTAGCCTGTACACCTCGGGGCTAATCTGCTCAAAGTCGTCGGTGGTGTAAACGCCCGCATACTTCATCCCCCAGAACTGCCCCAGCGGGTCGCCCTCCCTCACCAAAAAGCGCATGTTTCCGTCGCCTGCTTCCGTGGTATAGGGGGGACGATCGAGCGAGAGGATTTTTGACTTGTTGAACGACATGTTGAGGTCTGACCTCCACACAAAGCCGCCGCCTGTTTTCACGTTCACCGTGCTCAAGATAAACTCGTACCCGCGATTTTGAATGCTGCCCACATTCTGGTACTGCGTGCTGTACCCCGAAGATTTGGCAATGGGCTTTTCTATCAGCAGGTTTTCGGAGGTATTATCGTACCACTCGAGGGTAAGGTTCACCCTGCTTGCCAGCAGCGAAATATCTAAGCCCACGCTGAGGGATTTGGTTTGCTCCCACACAAGGTCGGGGTTTCCCAGCGCGCTCTGCGGCACCAGCGTGGTGGCTTCTGCGGCGCCCACGCCGTACTTGCTGCTGCCGTAGCCGGTAGCGTACATGTTGTTGTCTATGCTGCAGTTGCCGGTAACGCCGTACCCCGCCCTAATCTTCAGGTTATTTACGAAGGAGATGTTGTCCTTCATAAACGACTCCTCCGAGATGCGCCATCCCGCCGAGGCCGAGGGCAGCATACCCCACTTGCGCCCGCGCTCAAACTTGGAGGATCCGTCCCCGCGGAGCGTGGCCGACATGAGGTAGCGGTCGTTGTAGCTGTACATTACGCGCCCAAACAGGGATACCAGCCCCACGTGCGAAAGCCCCGACGACGTTTCGCGCGCCGAGGCGTCGGACATGTTCGTGTTGTTGAGCTCAAAGTTGTCGTCGGGGAATTTCTTGTAGGTGTTGTTCAGGCTCATGCTTTCGGTAAACCATGTTTCCTGCCCGGCCACAAGGTTCAGGCTGTGCACATCGGCAAGCGTTTTTTTGTAGGAGAGCGTGTTGGTAACCTGCCACGTGTATTTTTCGCTGTTATTTCGCGACCCGAACGGGCCTCCGTTGGCTTTGGCCTGCTGCGCCCGCCCGTCTGTCCACGTATCGCTGCGCGTTTGCTCCCACAGGTAGCTGGCGGCGGTGCGCCACGTAAGCCCGCTCACAATGTCGGCCTCCAAAGCAGCGTTGACCACCGCCTGCCGGGCGTACCGGTTTCGGCTTACCGCATCATTTTCAATCAGGGGGTTGCGGACGTCGTACTGGTTGCCGTTAAGGGCGTACATAAACTCGTAGTTGTCCTGATTTACCATTTGCTCGTTGGTAAACCTCTCGCCTCCCGTGGGCGGCGACATGGCGGTGTTTCTCAGCCCGCTCAGCGACCCGCCGCCCTCCACGTGCGTAGTATTAAGGCTGATGCCGGTTTCCAAGCGCACATTTTTGAGCAGCTTGTGGTTCAGCTTGGCGCGTACGCTGTTGCGGTCGTAGCCCGTTTTATCCAGAATGCCATCCTGCCCCATGTAGTTGTAGCTTATCAAAAAGTTGGTTTTATCGTTGCCCGACGTTACGGAAACGTTGTGGTTGGAGGTAATTGAGGTTCCGCCAAACATCAGCTCCTGCCAGTCTATGCCCTCGCGGTTGCCGTATTCGCTGGCAATGTAGCCGTAAGCGCCCGTGTAAAAGGTGGGGTTGGTGGGGTCGCCGCCAAATATATCGGCCCACTTGCTTTCGCCGCCGCGCAGTATCTGAAATTCGTACTGATACTTGGCGTACTCCTCTATGCCGAGCATGTCTATTTTGCGGTTAAGCTGCTCAAAGCTGTAGTAGGTGTTGTAGCTTACCTGCGTTTTTCCCTCCTTAGCCGATTTGGTGGTAATGAGGATAACGCCGTTGGAGCCGCGCGCCCCGTAGATGGCGGTAGCCGAAGCGTCCTTCATGACGTCAATGCTTTCGATGTCGTTTATATCCACGTTGCGCAGCCCGTCGTCCATCTGAAATCCGTCCACAATGTAGAGCGGCGTTGTGCTCTGCGTGATGGACGTACCGCCGCGCACCAGAATGTTGATGTCTGCCCCCGGCGCTCCGCTTTGCGACACCACGCTCACCCCCGCAATCTTACCGGCAATTGCCTGAGCAGCTGTGGTAACGGGTATCTGCACAATATCCTTTCCGCTCACCGAGGCGGTTGCGCCGGTGAGGTCGCGCCGCCGCGCCGTGCCGTAGCCTATCACCACCACCTCGTCAATTTCCTGCCCTTCGCTCATCGTTACCGCGAGCTGGGTTTTGCCGGCTACGGCAACCTCTGTAGGCGAAAAGCCTACAAACGAAAACACCAGCGTGGCGTCGGGAAAGGCCGCAATGGTAAAGTTCCCGTTAGCGTCGGCAATCGTACCGGTGGTTGTCCCTTTGACCATCACGTTTACCCCTGCCAAAGGCTGTCCTTCGGCGTCGGCTACCGTACCGGTAACCCTGTGCTCCTGCGCCCTTAGCGGTGCAGGCAGGAGAGCAGCAAGCAGAAGCATTGCTGCCGCCCTGTTTAATATTTTTCGTATCATAAAATTGTTGTTGTTTTTTTACGTTGTAAATTTTCACTTCTGCGCTGCACCGCTAAGGGTCACAGTAATGGGAATAACCATATTGGGTACCGGGGTGAGCGATCCGCTGACCCTCAGGTTCAGCTTTTGCGCGCCCTCGCTATCGTAGCCGAAGCTTCCGTGGTAGCCGGTGGCGCCAAGCGGTATGCCCTTGACCGTACCGGCGGTTGCTCCGGAAATTTTAGCCGACGCCTCCGGTATTTTGAACACGTTGCTCTTGCCGGCTGCATGATGCCAAAACACAGAGTCGGTGGTTAGCTCCATGCTAACGGCAAACGATTGAATGGAGAAGTTGACTTGCGCGCTAAAGTTCTCCTCCCCGCTTTTGGCTATGCTTACCGCTATGGTATCGCTTGCCAGCACGGTATTGCCCGTGGTGGTAACGTTGAGGGCAGCCGAGTAGATTTCCACAAATTGGTCGCGCTTGTCTGCGGCCTCCTCCTTGCTGCACGAAAAGGCGAGCGCCATTGCCGGCAGCGCAGCAGTGGCAAAAATTTTTTGTATTTTCATTGCATTGGTTTTTAGTTGAAGTGAAGTAGAAAAAAGTGAAGTAGAAAACAGCGAAGTAGAAAAATGAAGCAGGGCGCAAAAAGGATGAAAAAATCCCTTTTGCGCCCTGTAAAAAAATTGCAGTAAACTATTGTGTAATAAAGAAAAAAGTGCTACCTTACGCGGCGATCTGTGTGTGTGTGTGTGTGTGTGTGTGTGTGTGTGTGTGTGTGTGTGTGTGTGTGTGTGTGTGTGTGTGTGTGTGTGTGTGTGTGTGTGTGTGTGTGTGTTTAATATATAGCTACACCATCACACAAACCAACTA
>JAISAC010000109.1 GCA_031266935.1 Prevotellaceae bacterium | reverse complement strand
TTAGTAGCGCCAAGCATAGCAACAATTTCAAAAACCTTATTGACCTTATTTTTGTAGCCATAAACCTTTCTGTCAATAAGGTCAATAAGGTTGAATGTGTGTGTGCTACCATGTTTTTTCTATTAAGGTTGCCCTTAAAGACCAATAAGGTTTTTATTCCGCTCATAACCGCTATTGAGGAGATGCTGTTCACCGATAGGTTTCCTCTCGTGCATCTTTCGCTCGCATCAATAGCACCTCAAAAAAAGATTTAGCCATTTTTCTTAAAGGATAAAAGATTTTATAATTTATAAGATATTAATAATCAGGTATAAAGCAGGGCGATATGGCGATGTTCTTTTACCCATTGGAAGCTGTCTATAATAAAAGTAGTCGGCTTTTTGGGGGTGCATTTTTATAAATCGTTCTTCAGCTTGAGGATTTCATTCAACGGCAAGCCCGTAAATTCGTGGACATCCTCCGGCGAGATGCCTTTTTTCAATGCATTAACAGCCACCTCAGCACGTCCTTTCGCCAAACCTTCTTCGAGTCCTTCTTCACGACCTTTCGCCAGACCTTTCGTCAAACCTTCTTCGAGTCCTCCTTCACGACCTTTCGCCAGGCCTTTCGCCAAACCTTCTTCGAGTCCTCCTTCACGTCCTTTCGCCAAACCTTCTTCAAGTCCTTCGGCACGTCCTTTTTCTTCCGTCTCCAACAGGATGCTGCGGGCAGTCATTACCGCCATTTTGGCCTCGTCGTATGCAAGCAGCTGTTTTTTGCTATAGGCGCCAACTTCCACGTGATGCATGGCTTCGCCGACATATTCGTCCGACAGCAGCTCTGGTGGCGCTTCTTTCGTGTGCTCATTGATTTCCGTCAGGAAGCGCAGCCACAGCTCGTGCAGCTTCCGCGTAGCACGGGTAGTCGGTTTAAACTTCTGCAGCTCAATGAAAACGAACTCCAAACCCTCTATCCGCTGCTCCGTATGCTGAAGGTTTACAATTCTGTAATGATGATAGTATTCATCTTTCATTTCCGGCAATGCTTCGAAAGTGTCGTTCACAAAGTTGATGGCATATACGGGGCGCAGTAGCTTGTATTGCTGCGCGCTGTCCAGCTGCCGGACGTAAGCCTTGGAGGCGTTGAGCAGCACGCGGCTCTTGAAGCTTTCCGTCCATTCCATTTGCATTTCGACAATAAACTGCCGTCCGGTGTTGTCCGTACAGCGCACGTCCACAATAGAAAACTTCAGGATTTCCAGCTGCGGTAGCATTTCGCCCGTTTCGTACTCAATTTCTACCACTTCCTGATCCTCGTCCAGCGGAAGCATGCTGTTAATAAGGCTTATACACAGATGTTTGTGTTCGCCGAAGACGCGCTTGAACGTCAAATCGTATTTGGGGTCTAAATATTTTCCCATGGCAATTTTGTTTTTTACATCTACAAAGATACGGCTTTATTTCGATATTTGGCGCTTTATTTGGCGCTTTTTCGACCGAATAATAAATTATGATTAACGCCCCGTCTCTACAAACTTGGGGCAATCCCTTCAAAATTTCTACCAAATTTCCTGCGCTGTCGGATACTTCCACATCCCACGCATGGATGCGGCGAGCATCCGTGCATCTCCGCTCCGTATGCTAAAGCATACGGTTAATAAAGTGCCGTCCCTGCGGGACTCATTACCTCATTTTAAGAAAGTTGAGTTTTTAGTTCTTAGTTTTTAGTTCTTAGTTTTTAGTTTTTAGTTTTCTTCCATCAGCTGCTCAATGGCCTCCTGTACGGTGTCCATCAGGCCGTTTTTTCCGCCCGAGTAGGTTTCGTAGAGGTCTATTCCCCAATTTGCCTTCATGTAGCTCAGCACAATGGCCTCCTTTTTTCGGAGCTTTTCGCCGCCGTCGGTACCGGCCAGCGCCACGCGGGCGTCAAACCATCCCCGCCCGTTAACCAGTATGGTAGAGAGGGTTTCGGCCCAGTCCTCTTCGGGGTTTGCTCTGGCATAGCGCGAAACAAACCCTGCCGCCCGCGCCAGCTCGTCGGTGTTTGCCGACGCGCTCCACTGCCCTATCCCTGTGTAGGATTCGCTGCAAATGGTTTTCCACTCGTCGGGGTACAGCACGTTAGCGCTCAGCGTATGTCCATACTCGTGGTGGACGGTTTTCATTCTTTCGCGAATCTGGTCTGAATTTTTTACGTCAAAGCCATTCACGTTGAACAGGGTAATTTTATTGGTGCCCTCTGCCCTTCCGGTTGCCTCCTCAATGGAGCCTACCAGCACGTAACGCTTAGGCGATATTTTTTTTATAATTTCGGCTCCGCCTCGCTTTTCGTAAGGCTCAATCCATACCTTTTTGACGGCGGTCATCAGCTCTTTCACCTTCACCTCTTCCACCGGGATGTAGTCGGTGCGCAGAATCACTTCATAGGGATCCCACTTGTACTTTACGTCGATGTTGTACGGCTCAACAAATTCCTGATAGAGCCAGTCGTCCAGCGCTGTTCTTTCCCACGTATCGCCGCCCATGCCCACCAGAAGGCTGTTGGGGTTCAGCTCGTCCTCTCTGCAGGCCGCCATCGTAACAAGCAGCGCAACCAATAATCCTATTCTTTTCATTAATTGATAATTGTTAATTGTTAATTATTTTTCTTTATCCGTTTTTATTTATAATTTATGCAACTCAAGGGTAAAAAAAGCTGAAGTAGAGACCTCACCCCCGGCCCCTCTCCAAAGGAGAGGGGAGCAGAGCCGCAGCAGCAACCCTCGCGTACCGACTCCCCTCTCCTTCGGAGAGGGGCCGGGGGTGAGGTATCAGTGAGTAATGGTATCTGCCAATCCTTGATTCGCATAATTGTTAATTGTTAATTATTAATTGTTAATTGTTAATTATTAATTATCTTTCGTTTGGCTCCAAGCCGAATTTCACCGCCGTTTCCGGAATTTGCCACTGCCGCCTGGGGTCGTCCGGCATCAGGTGGTCTTCGCTACCGTCCATAAACTTGTGGTGTGCGGGAATTTTAAAGCGCAGCACATCAAACCATCTCACACCCTCGTGCACGTACTCCGAGCGCCGGGTTTCGAGCAGGAGGAGCATCATGGCCAGCTTGCTTTCGTCCCACGCGCCGGCGTTGTAGGCGTTGTAGTCGGTCAAAAAGTTAGCATTCAGCGACGAGCCAAAGAAATCTTTGACTTTTTGTATGCTCAACACCATTGAGCTTTCGTTGTACAGCGCGGCAGGGGCAGAGGCTCTATCGCCGGAGCGCTGGCGGTAGTAAACGTTGAAATCGTTAATAGCCGCATCGAGGCGCCCCAGGTGTATTTCGGCCTCTACTCTGTTGAGTATAACCTCTTCGGCGCGGATAAACGGAAACATCACGTACGGCGTTCCGCCGGTCGAGGAGGTCATGTGCATATATTCCGAAAACTTGGGGATGTAAAAACATCCCTTGAAGCTGCTGAGGCTGTAAACCCTAAATGACCAATATCCGCCCGTAACGTTTGTCTTGGTGTTTGCGGGCACAGTGGACTCCACCGTCCCATACTGGCATTCCCGCGAGCGGTAGAGCAGGCTGTAGTTTTCGGCAAGCAAAAAGTTATGCTTGCTTTCCGAGAGGCGCCATGCCGTCAGGATGTCGTTGACGACAGTTCCCCAGCTCTTGAAGGCGGCAAAGTAGGTGGCCGCCCACGTGTTGGCCGGGTCGTTTGCCGGCACGTTGTCAAAAGTGCCCCTCACGGGTAGCGGAACAAGCTGCGTTGTGAGCTCCACCACCTTCTCGAAGTCTCCCTTGTAGAGGTAAAAGCGCGAGGCGAACGTCAGCGCAGCCTTGGCCGTAAAGTGGTACGCCGGCACCTTGAACTCGGATTCGGGGGGGAGGTTTTTCAGCGCCTCCGTGATGTCCTCCTCTATCCGCTGGTAAACGTAGCCCACCGTTTTGCGCTCGTAGGTTGCCAGCACCTCCGTTTCGGGCTTGTCAACGTAGGGGATGCCGGGCGCGTCATTTGGTTCTTCCGGTATGTAGGGCTTTGCAAAGAGCGTAACCAGCAGGAAGTGCGAGAAAGCCCTGCACAGCAGCGCCTCGCTCCGCCGGTAGCGCAGGGCGTCGGGGTTGGGGCTTGCCTCAATGGCCTCAAGGGCGTGGTTGACGGTGGCAATAGCCTTGTAGCAATTATTCCAAAACCCTGTGGGCGAATCGTTGTGCGTTGAGTTTCGCGCCTCGCGCCAGTAGTAGGCATCTTCGTTCATGATGTACTGGTTGCTGGTGTTTGAAACCACCGATGTTCCGGTGCGGCAGGTTACATCGTCGGCCATGGCGTTGGCGTAGGAGGCGTAGTTGGCCTGCGGGTATGCCGACACCAGCAGCCGCGCAATTTTTTCGTCGGTATCCAGCTCCGTCCGGTTGTCGGGAACGGTATCCAAAAATGCTTCGCAGCCCGAAAAGAGCAACAGGCACAAGGCAAAAGCAAAAGCCGCGGCAATATTTGTTTTCGATTTCATTTTCATAATTATACTCATATTCGCTTTCATATTCATCGTCATATTCATTGTTATAATCGCTTTCATAATCAAATTCATATCCCCGTTTAAAATGATAAATTCAGGGCCAGCGTTACCTGCCGCTGAATAGGCTGGGCAACGCCGCCGGAAATTTGAAATTCCGGGTCCTGCCCCTTCAGCTTCTTGTCGGAGTAGAGCAGCCACATGTTGTTGGCGGCCAGCGTGAACGACATTCCCTTAATGCCGCCCAGCTTTTCGGTTATCTTGGTCGGCATGGTGTAGCTGAGCGATACGGTTTTCAGCCGGATAAAGCTGCCGTCGGCAACCCTGGCAGTGGAGTAGTTGTAGGCGCTGTAGGGGTTGCTGCCGCCGGCCAGCGCTCGGGCGTAGGCGTCGAGGATGGAGGGGACGTCCGTTACGTTTTCGTCGCCGGGCAGCGTCCAGCGGTCGTAAAACTCCGTCGGCATGGCGTCCATGTCGGAGTACTGCCACCGGAACGCCGGGTAGAGCCGTATCTTATTGCCAAACTGGTAGCTAAAAAACAGGTTGAGCGACAAGGCTTTATACCGCAGAGTGTTGTTAACGCCGCCGGTAATGGGAGGGTCAACCGGCCCTTCGTACTTAAGGTGTTGAGTATTGGTGCTTTGCCAGTAAACAACATTGCTAAGTTGGCCGTCTTCGTTAATAAACTGCGGCACACCGTCGCTGCCAAGCCCCTCGTAAACAATGGAGTATAGCGACGACACCGGCGACCCCTCAATATTTCCGCCTTCCGGCCGCACCAAGTCATAAATGCGCGGGATAGCTTGGGAGTTAATAATGGTATTTTCGGCGTAGCCAAAGATGATGTTTGTCTTCCACGTCCAGCTTTGCCGGCGGAGGAAAGTCAATCCCAGCGTAACGTCAAGCCCCTGCCCCTCCATGTCGGCGTAGTTGGCCTGCTTGGTGGCCTGCCCGCCAATGCCGGAGGTCATAAAGCTGCTAATCAGGTCGTAGCTGTTGCGCTTCCAGTACTCCATGGTGAGGCTCAGGTAGTTGTTGAACAGCATGAGGTCAAATCCGGCGTTGAGGGTGTAGGCTTTTTCCCACGTCAGCTCGGCGTTGGCCACCGAGTACAGATTCAATGCAGGCTCCTTTTCGCTGGTGAGGTGTCGGTAGGTAACCCGGTTGTAGAACACGGGCGACGTGCTCGCCAGTCGGGGCGGCATGCTCGCCACCAAGCCGTAGCTGGCCTTAAAATCGAGGTTGTTGATAAACCGCAGGGGCTTCATGAACGGCTCGCTGCTCACGTTCCACTTGCCGCTCACCGTCCACGTTGGCAGCCACCGCGCCGACGAGGTCGCGCCCAGCTGGTTGCTGCCCTCGTAGCGACCGGTTACCGCAAGGGCGTAGCGCTCCATAAAGAGGTAGTCGGCGTTGAAGTAGAAAGCGGCGCCGCGGTCTCGGGTGGTGGACATGGTGTAGTAGTTCCTGTCGGACTCAGCCTCCTTTTTGATAACGCGGGGGTCGAGGTACACCACGCCGCCGCTGCTATACTGGTATCCAAACCCGCTGTTGGAGTACGCCTGCCGGTCGGCCGAGCGCACCTGCATGCCGCCCACCGCGCTAATCCGGTTGTTGTCGCTGAGCTGCTTGTTGTAGTAGAAGCTGCCGCGAACATCGTAGCTCCACATCGTGTTGTTGAAGCGGTTGTAGAGGCCGCCGTAGGGCATCACCACCACCGCCTCGGCGTTGGGGTAGTCGGGGTCGCTGTACAAATTCTTGTTGTTGGTCCTCACGGTGGTGTTGTACGCCGCCCGGTAGGACTCCGCCATGTTGGAGCCGTCCCTGACCATATGCTCCCGGATGGTGTTCATGTAGCGGATTGAGCCAATGGTCGAAAATCGCAAATCTTTGGAAATCTTCACGTTGGCTTCACCTTGCAGCTTTACGTCCACCACCTGCAGCTCCATAGTATTCTCCTGGAGCTCGTTGATAATGTTGAACGGGGCGTAGTTGCGCTGAAAGTATTCGAGCTCGCCGTTTTCGTCGTACAGCGTCATGGCGCGGCTGGTGTTGAGCGCGTAGCTGAACGGGTTGATGTCAAACGCCCGCTCGTAGTAGCCCTCCGTGAGGTTGTTGCCGCGGTCCTGAGAGCCGGGCGTTTGCTGCTGGCGCAGCGAGCCGTTGGCGCCAACGGCCACGTCCAAGAAGCGGTTGACCGTGTAGTCGTTGCGGAAGTTCATCGTGTAGCGCTTGACGTTGTCGGCAACCGTCCAGCCGCCGTCGTTGTAGAAGCCAATGGAGGCGTACGATTTGGAGTTCTGCGAGCCGCCCGAGAAGCTCAGCGAGTGCTCCTGCACCAGCGAGGTGCGAAACAGCAGGTCAAACCAGTCGGTGTTGGCGTAGGCGTAACGGTTGAGGAATACGCGCTTGGCCTCCGGCGTGTTCTCCAGCAGGAAGCGCCCGGCGTCGGAGTCGTAGGTGGCAATGCTGCGGTACATCTTACCGTACACGCCCCAATTTGACTGGTTCAGGATGTTGGTGGTGAGAAACCCCGACCGCTCGAGCTGCGCCAGCACCGACATCTGGTCGGCCGAGTTCATGATGTTGAAGTCGCTGTAGGAGGGCTTGAGCTGCACGGAGTAGTTGCCCGCATACTTTATCGACGGCTTGCCCTCCTGCCCCCGCTTGGTGGTGATGACCACCACGCCGTTCATGGCGCGCGCCCCGTAGAGAGCAGTTGCGGCGGCGTCCTTCAGGATGTCGAACGACTCGATGTCGTTGGCGTTGATGCCCGCAACGGCCGATCCGAGCAGGGTGGTAGGGTTGCCGCTGGAAAGCTCGTCGTTCGACACGTTCACCATGTCCTCGAGGATAACGCCGTCCACCACCCACAGGGGTTTGTTCTCGCCGTTGATGGAGGTGGCGCCGCGCACACGGATTTTTGGCGCCGCCCCAAAGGTGCCCGAAACATTCTGCACCGACACGCCCGCGGCGCGGCCCTCCAACATGCGGCTAACGTCCACAATACCCTCCGTGCTGATTTCATCCGTCTT
>JAISAC010000033.1 GCA_031266935.1 Prevotellaceae bacterium | reverse complement strand
CACACCTGCGTAGAGACACGGCGCACCACGTCTCTACGACGAGCAGTCCCGCAGGGACGACACTTTATTAACCGTATGCTTTAGCATACGGAGCGGAGATGCGCGGATGCTCGCTTGTTCGGGCAGTCCCGCAGGGACGACACTTTATTAACCGTATGCTTTAGCATACGGAGCGGAGATGCACGGATGCTCGCTTGTTCGGGCAGTCCCGCAGGGACGACAATTTTATTAACTGTTATATCTTGTTTATTCGTCATTCCTAAATGGAAGTGGAGGCGGGTGTTAGAACACCGCCGTATAGGCTACGTGCACCTTTGCGTTTTTGAGCAGCGGTTTTTTTCCGGCTTCGCTTCCCAGCGCGTAGGTGATGGAGAAGATTCCCGCTGCTGTGGCAAAGCGCGTTCCTGCGCCAAAGCTGTGCAGCTGGCTGACCGCTCCGCTGCGCAAGGCGGCGGAGCTGCTCGTTGCAGCGTAATCGTAGAAAGCGTGGAGGTAGCCTTGTGCGCTGTAAAAAAATTGCGGTTCGAGGGTTGCAATGGCGTAGCACGGCGTAAAAATGCTGCGCTCGCTAAAGCCCCGAAGGCTGCCGGCGCCCCCAATGCTGTACAGCTCGCTCGGGAGCAACTTTTCGCTGCCGGCTCCGGTAAAGGCGCCTTTCATTTTGCCCTGCACCCGCGCTAAAATGCTTGTGCGCCCGCTCAACAAAAAGTGCCGCGCTGCGTCAACCGCGCCCTCCATGCCCGTGCTTGCTGCGCTGCCCGAGGAGGCGCTCACGCTGCGCCGCCCGACGGCAAAGGCAAGGTTGGCCGTGTATCCGCTACGGGGAAACAGCAGGTTGTCAGTGCGGCGGAGCAAAAAGTCAACGCCGTAGAGCGTGAGGTTTACCGCTGCGCTCTGCAGGCCGCTGTTGCTATGCCGCTGAAGCTCTACAAACAGCGATGATTTTCCGTACCATCCCACCGGCAGCGATAGCCCCAGCCTGCCGTTGAGGCTCATGTACAGCGTATCGCGCCGCTCCATGCCGAGCTGAGCCGATACGCCTATGGCGCCCGGAATGAGGCAGGGTGCGCCGGTGGCGATGCGCAGCAGCTGCGTATTTTTTTCGGGGCTGCTCCAGTCAAGCCCAAGCTCTTCGCCGCCCCCGAACATGTTGGCAACAAAGAGCGAAGCTTCGCCGTTCATCTGCAGCTTACCGTTTTCGTCGGTGCCGAAGGCCAGCAGGCCATTTGCGCGGTTGGCCTTACCCGCAATCAGGTAGGCGTACAGCGTTGCCGACTGCTGCCTGAACTCCACCGCCGACGGCTGCGCTGTTCGCACAAACCCCAGCTCGTTAATTCGCCGGTCAACATCTTTCATGTACTGCTCGGAGTAGAGGCGAGGCTTGCGCAGCCCCAGGTGGCTTTGCATAAAGGATGTCCGTACGCGGGCCTCGCCTTTCGCTATTAGCGAATCTATGGTTATGCGGTTGCCTTGGCTAAGCGTTAGCGTTGCGTAAAAGTAGCCCGAGTCAATGCGTACGCTGCTCAGGTGCGCACGGGCAAAAGGGTAGCCGCTATTTTCGCTGTAGCGGACAAACTTTTGCAGCACACCGGCCATGAAGGCCGTACCGGCAGGTTTCCCCTCAAATTTTTTCAGGTTGATGCCGGCTTTGCGTAGCCATACCCGCTGGCCGTCGGCAACGTCAATGCGCTTTACGATGGCGGTGCTGTAAGCGTATGCCTGCATGGCAATGCTGTCGGAGTAAGAGAGGGGAGCGCCCGTTGAAGCGGTGGCGGTCGAAGCGGTAAGCAGGGCGGCAAAGGCGCCGGCGCGTATGTACGGGCATATCATTCAAAAATGATTGAAAGCACAAACGAGTGCATATACATCTTGTCAATTGACTTTGGGTATTGTTCGTAGCCCTCCAGCGATTTGGACGAGATGGAGTTCACCATTCCCATAGCGTACCTCATCTCTATTGAGAATTTGAAAAAGTTGGCGTATGCGTCAATTCCAACGCCGGCGGTCAAAGCAACGTCAAAAGGGTTAACAGCGATGTAGAGGTTTCGCTTTTCGTTGAAGTTTTTGAATGCCGAAACGTCGCAGTAGGGTGTAAGTCCGGCTATCATATACGGCCTTACATTGCTGTGCCGTATTGCCTTGTACTTTAGCAGGAGCGATGCTTCAATCAGCACCGACTCTATCTGCATGGACAAATTGAGCGAGTCGGCGCTGTAAAAGTTGATGATGCGCGAGCCAAAGGTAGGCCCTACTTGCAACCGAAAGCTGAACTGGTGGTCAAACCGGTAGTCCATTAAGGCGGATACGCTCATCAGCGGCGAGAGAGTTGACACATCTACAAAGAAGTTGGACGCTTCGCCCTTGCTGTTGTACTGAGTTTCCTTTGAGCTGGTAATGCTGTAGTCGAGCGCGCCCAGCGCTATCGCAAAGCCAAAATGCAGGCGTTTGGTATAATCGTAATGCTGCTGCGTAAGGGGATGCGTAACAAGCTTGTTCGGAAAACCCGGAGCCATGTCGCTTAGCTTGCTTGGGGTGTACAGGGGTTGCTTTAGCGAAGTTGTTTTTGGTGTACGGTACGAATTATTAGCCCCGTTGTTGGGGTTGGACACCAACGGGGAGTTGTTTTGCGCCGTAGCTGCGGTGCAAAACAACGCTACAATCGCTATAAGTATGCTGTTTCTTTTCACTTTTTTCTCGCCTCGTATATAGTAGCCAAGCCTCCGCTTAGCGCAGCTGCTTTTACCTTTTCAAATCCGGCCTCCCTCACCTCGTCTGCAAACGCTTTTCTTGACGGAAATTCGTCAACCGAGCGGGGGAGGTAGCGGTATGCGTAGCCGTTATGCGAAATCAGCTTGCCCAGTAGAGGTACAGCTTTCAAAAAATAGAGCTTGTATATACCTCGTAAAATTCTGTTTGCAGGCATTGAGAGCTCCAGCACAATGAGCGTACCGCTTTGCTTCAGCACGCGCCGCATTTCTTGCAATCCTCGCCGCCGCTGCTCAAAGTTGCGAATACCAAACGCAATTGTTACTACATCAAAGCAGCAATCCTCAAACGGCAGCTGCTCTCCGTCGGCCTCGACAAATTCAATGCCGGCGGCGTTGGGTTTTGCCTTGGCCACTTTGAGCATCTGCGCGGATATGTCCACCCCCACAATGCGTACAGCTCCGCTTTTTTTCAGCGCTATGGCCGAGTCGCCGGTACCGGTGGCAACGTCAAGCACACTCTGCGGTCGACACCGCTTGGCGCGCTGTACCATGCTCCGGCGCCACCACCTGTCCACTCCCAGCGAGAGCACATGGTTGAGCAAATCGTACCGCCCCGAAATGCTGTCGAACATTTCTGCTACCTGCTCTTTCCGGGAACTTTTATTACCCATGCCTACTTTAAAAATTTCCGCAGGTATCCTTTGGGGTTGATGTAGGGAGCAAGCTTATGGTAGGGTATGCGCACCTCAATCACGTCGCGCATAAACTCCGGGCAGCCGAAGTCTCGAAAATCAACTTGCAGGATGCTCAGCGCGGTATCGCCAACCAGCATATTGCCTGTAGTGCTCACGGTATCAATATATTGTATCAGTACGTCAAGTATATCGCTGCAGGCGCTGCCCAGCTCGTCGCACTCAATAACGCCGTTACTAACGAATTGCGCCAGCTGCTCCGACGAGGCCGCCTGCTCTCTGAAAAATGCCCTGTAGTCTCCGGTAAACAAATCATGCAGCGGTATCGGACGGAGGGTATTCAGCGCAATGGTGCGCGCTTTGTACAGCGCGTAGCTGGGATGCGCACCGCCGCTATACTCCTGCATCCCGCTGTACGATATAAGCTCGTCGTTCAGGTAGCTTACCTGTATCCATTCAAAAGAGTAGAGATACTCCTGCTCCGGATGGATTACGCTGTCTATTAGCTGTACGCTGTACTGCGCATCGGCTTGCAGGGCATCGTAGTCGGCCAGCCGGAACATGCGGTTGAGCGAATCCTGCGCTACGGCGTTGTCCATGTTGTGGAGCTGAGGGTAGCGGTAGATTTGTTTCGGGTAAACCGCGCTGTCGTTCGTAGCAGCCACCGGATCGTTGAGCGTTGCGCTGATGGTGGTGTAGCTGATGCGCTCCGGCGCTGTTTGGCAGCTGTATGCAAGCAAGGTCATGGCTGTGGCTATGGACAAATTCAAAAAATACAATTTCATCTTTTTAAATAACTAAAAAGCAGTATACAAGTAAAATAAAAAAGCAGGGAACGCGTTTAGTTGCCTGCTTTTTTGTTAATGAGATATAAAAAAATAGTAGCAACAGGGCGGCGGCTAAGCGCTCCTATTTTTATTTCTCTTCTCCCCCTTCTATTTTGGTTACCTTTAGCAGCTCAACTTCAAAAACAAGAGTTGAATTTGGCTCAATACCTCTGCCGCCTTGTTCGCCGTAAGCCAGCTCGGAAGGAATCCAGAACTGCACCTTAGAGCCTTCGTTTACGAGCTGCAATCCTTCCGTCCAGCCTCTGATTACCTGATTGAGCTTGAATTTGACAGGTTGCCCGCGATCGTATGACGAGTCAAACATGTCGCCGGAAAGCAGCGTACCGCGGTAGTGCACCTCCACCTCGTCGGTTTCGGCAGGCTTAGGGCCTGTTCCGGTTGTGATTACCTTGTACTGCAAGCCGCTTTCGGTGGTTACAACTCCCTCTTCGGTTTTGTTTTTTTCCAAAAATTTTGCCCCATCCTCCATATTGCGAGCAAGCGCTTCGTCCTGCTTCTTTTTGAAAAAAGCCTCAATTATAGCAAGGCTCTCTTCATTGGTCATTTTTGCGTTTTCGCCGTTTTTTTTGAGCACATCGCTAATTCCTTTGGCGATAATGTCAACGTTCAGCCCCTCAATTTTTACGTTGCTCAAGCTTTGGCCAATGTTAATGCCGAAAGCGTAGCTTACCGAGTCAATTTCGCTGCTCTTTGCGCTTAGCCTGCTGGAGGTGCATGACATGAATGCCAGGCAGGATAATGCTGCTGTCAAAATGCTTGTTCTAATCATTTTCATCGTAGATGTTTTTTTGGAGTAAATTAAAATGAAGCCCGCATGTGAACTTCACTTAGTATTGTTTTTACGAACATGCTCGTTTACGTTTATCGCTGTACAGTTTTGATTAAAAGAATAGACCATACAAAGGTAGCAAAAAAATATCAGCTGGCGTGAGAGGCGTTCTTTTTACAAGCCACGGTCAAAAGAAGGTATCCGCAAATCGCTGAAAATAAAGTTGATATTAATATTACCAATTTTCCTAAATTTTGCAAATCCACCATATCTCCGCTGTAAAAGGCAATTGTGTCGGCAAAAAAAGACATGGAGAAACCCATACCGGCCAGCATGCCAACGCCAAGTATTTCTATCCATCGCGTTTTTTCCGGCAGGAAGGCAAGCTTGAACTTGACGGCAATGAAGCTCATGAGCGTAATACCGATGGGCTTACCGAGCACCAGCCCCAAGAAAATACCAACGGCGGTGGCGCTGGTCAGCATACCGACAGCTGCCGAGTTGATGGTGATACCGATGTTGGCCAGCGCAAAAATGGGCATGATGCAAAAGTGCACCCACGCATAGAGCGCGCTTTCTGTGCGCAGGATGAGCGGTGTTGCCTTGTTTATTTCGCGCTGAAGGTTGACTATTTGCTCCTGCTCGCGCTCGTTTCGCAGCAGCGGTGTAGCGCTGTTGTAGGCTTTTTTAAACTTTTCGAGCATAAACTTGCTACGCGCGTAGAAGCGAACTTGGTTAATTTTTATGCTCGACGGGATGGTTAACGCCAGCGCTATGCCGGCAACGGTGGCGTGTATGCCGGAGCGCAGCACAAGAAACCACAGCAAAATACCCAGCGCAAAGTAGGGGAAAGCGTAGTTGACGCGAAAGCGGTTGAGCAGCATCAGCACACCGACAACGGCGGCTGCCGCGATGAGAAACCCGAAGTAGATGGCGTGCGATGGATATAAAACCGACATCACAACCACGGTAAGGAGGGTATCCATAATGGCAACGGACATAAAGAACACTTTGATGGCAAGCGGAACGCGCGACTTCAGCAGCGAAAGTATGCAAATGGTAAGCGCAATTCCGGTGGTGCTGGTCGTCCCCCACCCCGACGAACCCGGCGCTGCTACGCCGCCGTTGACGAAAAGGTAGATGGCAGCCGGAACAATGGCGCCGCCAATGGCTGCAAATATGGGCAGCAGGATGTTGCGTGAGGAGGACTGATCAATCACGATTTCGCGCTTGAGCTCCAGGGCAATGAAAAAAAAGAAAATTGCCATAAGGCCGCTGTTCACCCACTCTTTTACGGTGCGCAGGGGCAGGTAGCTGGTAACAAAGTTAAACGCCAGCGTAAGGTCTTTGTCCCAAAAATCGTGCAGCCATCGTAGCCACGGAAGGTTAGCGGCGGCAATGGCAATTATGCTGAACGTGAGCAGCAAAACTCCACCGGTGGTTTGCTGCTTGAAAAATTTTGCAAAAGGGCTGATGATGCTCTGCGCATTGCGCCTTTGGTTGAGTACTTTTCTGGCTTTGGCTATTCGTGATTGTCTACTCATAATAATTATTATTTTAGATTTACATGTTAAGTCTGTCAAAAAAAAAAAATTTTTTTTATACCCTTTGCTGCGAGCAGATGCAGAAACCGCACAGCTTGTACAGCATACGCGCTCCTACAATAGCGTCCCACTCGCTGCCGTCGTGGCCGGGTGATACTTCGCACAGATCAAACCCAACAATCGTTTTACCATGCTTTACCAGCTGCTTGACGAGGTAGCTGGCCTGATGAAAGCTAAGCCCACCGGGCACCGGCGTACCGGTGTTGGGGCAATATGCAGGCGAAAGCCCATCAATATCAAAGCTAATGTACACTTTTTGAGGCAAAAATGCAAGTATTTCTTCACATAAGCTTGCCCAGGTAGCATTATTAAACAGATTTTCCTGCAGATAGTAATCTGTAAATTGTTGTATAACAGAATTGTTCGCCGCAAAATCCGCTTCGTTTCTGCACAAATCACGGATGCCTACCTGCACCAGCTTTTTTACTGACGGAGTTTGCCTTATGGCGTTGTACATGATGGAGGCGTGCGAAAATTCAAACCCCTCGTAGGCTTTGCGCAAGTCGGCATGCGCGTCAATGTGCAGCATACCGAACGATTCGTGCACCTCTCCCAGCGCCCGGATGTAGCCCAGCGGCGTGCTGTGGTCGCCTCCCACCAGCCCCACCAGCTTGCCGCGCCGGAGCAGCTGCAGGGTTTGCTCGTATATCAGGCTGTTGAGCGCTGCCGAGGCGCTGTTTACCCTGTCGAGGTAGGGCGTAACCTTTGCGCTGCTTTCGTCCACACCTTTCTCCAGCAGCGCAATGGCTTTCTCGGCATCGCGGCGGGCGGCTTTACTCAGCCGCCGTATTGCGGCGCTTTCGGGCAGCGTACCTATGCCGGACGTCCACACATCGCCGTTGTCCAAGTCGAAAAGGTCAACTTGAGAGGAGGCGTTGAGCATGGCCTGCGGCCCGTTGGCTGCTCCCGGGCGGTACGAGGTTGTTGCGTCCCACGGTACGGGAAGCAGCACAAGCGTAGCGTTGTCGGCAACATGCGGAAGCGCAAAGTAATTCCCATTCGCTACTCCTATATTGTTGGGGTCAAATGACATGTGATGCTGTATTCTTACTATTTTAGCCGACATTCATACGCAAACCGTGTTTTTTTTCGTTCTATTCTTAGCAGAGTATGTATGCTTCTCCGGCGCTTGGCACAAATCTACAAGCCGGTCAAAGGTAGAATTTAAGATGCTGCATTGGCATTTGAGATAGTATTTTTTATAAAAGTTAGCAAATAAAAACGTACTAACAAATAAAAACATGCAAATTGTGAAGCACTTAGAAGCATTACTCTAGTACGTGCAAGCTTGCTTTGACTTTGCTGCCTGCCTGCGGTATGTGCCCAATTTTTCCCAATATCAACGTTGGGGTAACGCAGCTACAGCAGGGCGATGACGAGCCTGAAGGGGGTATGCCTACGTTCTGATATTTTAACAGCAATTCCGGGTTGTTGCATATTTTCGGCTGAAAATCTGCTACTTGCATCTTGCCTTTTATTTAGTTGAAGTTTGTACACTTTTGTATTCGGTAACTAACATTATTGATATGGGAAGCAGTAAATAGTATTACTTTTGCGCTTAATTTTTTTAATCGGAAAATCATGGAGTGGTTGGATAGCTTGTTTTTTAGCAGCGAAGCATTGGGGAGCGTCAGCGTGGCGCACTCGGTGCTGATACTTGCGCTGGTCATTAGCATAGGCATTACGCTTGGTAAAGTCAAAATAGCAGGTATTTCGCTGGGCGTTACGTGGATACTGTTTGTTGGCATCATATTCAGCCACTTTGGCATGAGGCTGAACGGGAATTTGCTGCACTTTGTGCAGGAGTTTGGCCTGATACTCTTTGTTTACTCCGTCGGTCTACAAGTTGGGCCGGGGTTCTTTTCGTCGCTCAAGAAAGGCGGTATACAGCTCAACCTGCTTGCCTGTAGCGTTGTGCTGATGGGCGTGATAGCCACCTGCATTATCTACAAGCTCACCGGATTGCCCATAACCACCATGATAGGCATCATGTCGGGCGCTGTTACCAACACGCCGGGGCTTGGCGCCGCGCAGCAGGCCAGCTACGATTTGACGGGCGCCGACAGCCCGGATATAGCTATGGGCTACGCCATCGCCTACCCGCTTGCAGTAGTGGGTATTGTGGTTACCATTATAGCGCTGCGCTACCTGTTCAAAATCAACATGGAAAAAGAGGAAAAGGCAGCCCTCAGCACTCAGGGCGGCAGCAAAGACGAGCCGCGCCAGCTTTCGCTACGCCTGGGCAACCCTGCCCTGAACGGTAGAAAAGTGGGGGATATACACGACCTCATTAACCGCAACTACGTCATATCGCGCATACGGCATAAGGACGGTACGGTTGAGATAGCGCGGGCAGAAACTCGCCTCTACCTTGGCGACGAGATGCTGGTGGTAACTTCGGTCGCGGCAGTTCCCGCCATTACAGCTTTCATTGGCGAGGAGGTAAACATACAGTGGATGAACCTTGGCACGCAGCTTATTTCGCGCCGAATTTTGATTACCAAATCAGAGCTGAACGGCAAGTCGCTGGAGCAGCTGCGAATTCGCAGCTTGGGGGTAAGCATTACCCGCATCAACCGCTCGGGCGTTGATTTGGTGGCCTACCCATCCCTTCGCCTGCAAATAGGCGACAGGCTGACGGTGGTGGGCGCAGAGTCTGCTATTGTGGAGGTTGAAAAAAAGCTCGGCAACTCGCTCAAGCGCCTGAACGCTCCAAATCTCTTCCCGCTGTTTTTGGGAATATTTTTGGGGGTGATACTGGGGAGTATTCCCATTGCCTTTTCGGGCATACCGCAGCCCGTTAAGCTGGGATTGGCGGGAGGCCCGCTGGTGGTTTCGATACTCATGAGCCACTTTGGCCCCAAGTTTAAGCTGATAACCTACACCACCATGAGCGCAAACCTGATGCTTCGCGAGGTGGGTATTGCCCTGTTCCTTGCATGCGTGGGGCTGGGCGCCGGCGAGCGCTTTATGGATACCGTTATCGCCGGCGGGTACAAGTGGATTGGCTACGGGGTGCTCATTACCGTTATCCCCATCATGCTGGCCGGCATAGTCGGCCGGCTGCTCCTGAAGCTGAACTACTGTACGCTGAGCGGCCTGATTGCCGGCGCTATGACAGACCCGCCCGCGCTGGCCTACGCCAACGAAGCTGCCGGAAATGACCTCCCGTCGGTGGGCTACGCAACGGTGTATCCGCTTACCATGTTTCTCAGGGTGCTTAGCGCGCAGCTGCTCATTCTGCTGCTGACGTAGCGCTGTTGCGTTTTTAGCGGTCTCATTGCAAGCAAATGTTTACTTTATGCAATTTCTTTGGGAAAAATTTTTGGGAAAATTTGGTAGTACAAAAAAAATATGTACCTTTGCGCCGTAAGAGCATTATCCTCCATGGAGCGTTCCGCACCTCTTTTTTATTTCTCAAATTGTGTCGATTGCATTCTTATAAGCTTCACATAAAATAATTATCTGAAAAAAGTTTCTTTTCGTTGCGCTGCAACGAATGTCATTATTATTCACATTACCTTAATACTTATGTACGATATTCAAGCCCTTAATGGCAAGTCTCTGGAAGAGCTGCAAGAAATTGCACACCAAATGAACATCAAAAAAACAAGCACGCAGACCAAAGAGAGTTTGGTGTATAAAATCCTTGATGAGCAAGCCGTTCAAGGCATAAAGAAAGAAATCGCTGCCAGCCTTTCGCAGCCCGATAATGGAGCAGCGCCCCACAGCGAAGGACCGCAAAAACGAGGCAGAAAACCCCGCGTAAAAATGCCGGATACCAACGCTAACCAACCCGAAAATCCCCAAAGCCTACAAAGCGTCCAAGGCAGCCAAAGTACGCAAAATACGCAAAGTATCCAAAACGTTCAAGGCGGACAAAATATCCAAAATACCCAAAATGGCCAAAACGCTGCCGCCGCCGCCACCACCATCATCGCCAAGCCATACGCCAAGAGAGGCCCTAAACCCAAGCAGCAGCAATCCTACGACTACGAAAAAAGTAGCGACAGACCGTACTCTCAGCGAGGCCCAAAGCCCCGACAGTACCAGCCATCGCACCAGCAGCCGCACTCACCGCTTGACAGCAGAGCCTCATTGCCTATGGATGACTTTCTCCTGCCGCCGGACGATGTAACCACAGAGCCGCCTGTCATGTCCATACCGCCGGACATAGCGGAGAATATTGCGCTGCAGCAGCAAATACCGCCGCAAATGCAAACGCCGCCTCTGCCTCCTCAGCAGCCTTTTCCGGTTGAGCCTGAAGCAGCGCCGACCTTTCAGGATGCGCGGGAAAGAAACCAGCAGGACAGGGAGAAGCGGTATGAATTTGACGCGCTGGTGCTGGCCACAGGTACGCTTGACGTGCTTGCCGACGGCTACGGATTTCTCCGCTCGTCGGACTACAACTACCTCAGCTCGCCCGACGATATCTACGTTTCGCAATCGCAAATTAAACTTTTTGGCCTTAAAACAGGCGATACCGTTACCGGAAATATTCGTCCGCCCAAGGATAACGAGAAGTTCTTCCCCCTCGTGAAGATCAACTCCATCAACGGACGAGACCCCGAGTATATCCGCGACCGCGAAACCTTTGACTACCTTACGCCGCTTTTTCCCGAAGAAAAATTCAACATTACCGGAAACGGGCACAACAACCTCTCGACCCGCGTGGTAGATTTGTTTGCGCCCATTGGCAAGGGGCAGCGCGGGCTGATAGTAGCGCAACCCAAAACAGGTAAAACCGTTTTGCTGAAGGATATTGCCAACGCTATATCCGCCAACCATCCGGAGGTTTACATGATCATGCTGCTCATCGACGAGCGCCCCGAGGAGGTAACCGACATGCAGCGCAGCGTACGCGCCGAGGTGATTGCCTCGACCTTTGACGAGCCGGCAGAGCGGCATGTGAGGGTGGCCAACATTGTGCTGGAAAAAGCCAAGCGCATGGTAGAGTGCGGCCACGACGTGGTGATTGTGCTCGACTCCATTACCCGGCTGGCGCGCGCCTTCAACACGGTGCAGCCTGCTTCGGGCAAGGTGCTTAGCGGCGGCGTGGACGCCAACGCGCTGCACAAGCCCAAGCGCTTCTTTGGCGCAGCCCGCAACATCGAAAACGGCGGGTCGCTTACCATTTTGGCCACTGCCCTCATTGAGACCGGCTCCAAAATGGATGAGGTTATTTTTGAGGAGTTCAAAGGTACCGGCAACATGGAGCTGCAGCTCGACCGCAAGCTCTCCAACAAGCGCGTATTCCCCGCCGTGGACGTTACGCTTAGCAGCACACGCCGCGACGACCTGCTGGTGGACAAAGATACCCTGAGCCGCATTTGGGTGCTGCGCAACTACCTTGCCGATATGAACTCGGTGGAGGCAATGGAGTTTATGCGCAACCGCCTGCTCAAAACAACGGACAACGATGAGTTCTTGCTTACGATGAACGATTAGCTCATTACATCAGCGCTGGTAGCATGCCTACTACTCGGTATGGGTAAATCAAAATATTTCATGTAACTTTGCAAGAGTAAATTTAATGAAAAAGAAGCGATGCAAAACCACAGGAAATTGCCCATTGGCATACAGGATTTCGAGGATCTACGTACAAATGGCTACTTGTATGTGGATAAAACAGCGCATATCTACCAATTAGCCTACTTCGGCAAGCCCTACTTTTTGGGTCGCCCCCGCCGCTTCGGTAAGAGCCTCTTCCTCTCCACCCTCAAAGCTTTTTTCCTCGGAAAAAAAGAACTCTTTGAGGGCTTGGCTATTGCC
>JAISAC010000039.1 GCA_031266935.1 Prevotellaceae bacterium | reverse complement strand
GTCGTCGTCGTCGTCATCGTCCTCGTCGTCGTCGTCGTCGTCGTCGTCGTCGCCGCCGCCGCCACCACCACCACCACCACCACCGCCGCCACCACCACCACCACCACCACCACCACCACCACCACCACCACCACCACCACCGCCGCCGCCGCCGCCGCCGCCGCCGCCGCCGCCGCCACCACCACCACCACCACCACCACCACCACCACCACCAAACCTCCAAAGCAATCCTCATATTTTGTGCGTAAAAGCGCTCACGCCCTGCGTAGCGCCGTGCAGCCGGCAGGCGTACGCAAAATGCTGCCGATCAGCTTACAATTTTGTAGCTGTAGTAGTAATGTAGTAGCAAAAAAGCCGTATGTAGTATTTTTTCTGTGGTGGGGTGAAAGAAATAATAACGTTTTTCTTTACCCGCAGCATACTTTATTGCGCTATGTTTGCATACCGAAAGCATCCGCGCTACTGCCATGCTTATGGCGCAAGCGTATCTTTTTACTGCCCTTGATTTTCTGTCTTTTTTCCCCTGAATTTTTTGCTCATACCAACGCGCAGCAGCGGTAAAGGCTACAGGCGGTGCGCCCGCCGGTTGGGGATTGGGCGGCGGCGGGGCAGCGCATCGCAGGAGTAAGCTTTCGGCTTTATCATTTACCATTTACGCAAAATTTATGAAGAAAATACTTGTATATTCAATACTTACCGCGCTGCTGCTGGGCGCAGCGCCGGCAATGGCGGCGCAGGTTAGCGGCAGGGTTACCGACGAAAACGGCGAGGGAATACCCGGCGTTAACGTGGTAGCCATCGGTACCACCATAGGCAGCGTAACCGACGGCGGCGGACGCTACTCGCTCAACGTCCCCGACGGCGTAGCCAAGTTGAGCTTCTCGTCGCTGGAGTACTCGCGCGTGGAGAAGGAAATAGCGGGCGCTGTGCTCGACGTAGTGCTGACGGTGGCCTCGCACGACATCGACGAGGTGGTGGTAACCGCCTTGGGCATCACAAGGTCGCAGAAGTCAATAGGGTATGCGGCATCCGCCATTTCGGCGGCGGAGATTACGGCAACCCGCACGGCTAACGCCATGACCTCCCTCGCCGGAAAGGTTGCAGGGGTGCAGATTTCAAGCTCATCTACCGACCCCGGAGCGTCCAGCACGGTGATTATTCGCGGCATCAGCTCAATTAACGGAAACAACCAGCCGCTGTACGTGGTGGACGGAGTGCCCTTAGACAACACCTCTACCAACGCCGACAACAGCGCCAACGGCAGCGTCCTCGATGCGGCCTACGACTTTGGCAACGGCGCGGCCATGATTAACCCCGACGATATTGCCTCCATGACCATCCTCAAGGGAGCGGCGGCTACGGCCCTGTACGGCAGCCGCGCCGCCAACGGCGTGATTGTTATCACCACCAAGGGCGGTGCAAAGGGAGAAGGCCTGAACGTGGAGCTCAACACCGGCATGCAGCTCTCGAGCGTCCTGCGCCTGCCCGAATTTCAGAATGACTTTGGCATGGGCTGGAGCGGCGACCACACGCTAAACGAAAACGGCAGCTGGGGGCCACGGTTCGACGGGCGCCCGCACCCCTGGGGTACTGCATACAACGGCGTTACCAGGGTGAAGGACTTCGTTGCGATACCCAACAACATGAAGGATTTTTTTGAACCCGGGCTGAACTTCCAAAACAGCCTCGCGGTATCCGGCGGAAGTAAGGAGACGTCGTACTACACCTCGTTTTCGCAGGTGAGCGACAACGGAATTATCCCCACCAGGACCGATTCCTACAGCAAGTACACGTTCACCATGCGCGGAAGCCACGAGATGAAGCTTCTTAAAGTTTCGTCGTCGTTCAACTACGGCACCCAAAGCAACAAATTTGAGCCTACCGGGCAGGGATTTACTACCCTCAACTCGCTGTACCAAACGCCGCGCGACGTCAGCATTACCGGCCTGAAAGATCTGAACGACCCGTATAACACGCTGGGGTACTACTACACGCCTTTTGGGGTGACCAACCCGTACTACATCCTCAGCGTGGGGGAGAATACGTTTGAGCAAAAGCGCATCAACGGAAAGGTGCAGGCTGATGTTACGGTGCTGGAAAAGTTTGTGCTGACCTACCGCCTGGGGTTAGACGCCACGGATAACGAGGTAAAGCAAGGATTTCCGGAAATCGACCCGCCTCCGGGTACGCCCAACGCCGGACAAATTTACAAGCCGGGGTCGGTGTACAGGGAGGCCATGCGGCGCCACGAGCTCAACCACGAGGCTTTTGTGGCGTACAAAGACAGCTTCTTTTCGGACAAGCTGGAGGTGTCGGCGCTTGCCGGATGGAACGCCAACGAGCGCTCGGCCTCCATGCTCACGGCAAAGGTTACGGGCCTGAGCATCCCAACGTACTACGACCTCAAAAATTCGGCGGCTATGCCCGTTACAAGCGAAGCAAAAGCCGTGCGCCGCTTAGTGGGGGTGTTTGCCAGCGTTGAGCTCGCATACGGGGGTACGCTCTTCCTCAACTTTACCGCCCGCAACGACAAGTCATCGACGCTGCCGAAAGCCAGCAGCTCATTTTTTTACCCGGGGGCTACGCTGAGCTACCTGTTCTCCGAAAATCTGCCGGCCTCGGTGAGGCAGGTCATCACCTTTGGCAAGCTGCGCCTCGCCTACGGCAAAACCGGGAACGACGCCGACCCCTACATGGTAAAGCCATACTACCTGCAGGCAAGCGCCTACAACGAGTTTGGCAACCTGCTGCTGCCAATGGGCGGCGTTAACGGGTACACGCTGGGCGACAGGCTGGAAAATCAGCGCCTCCGACCGGAAATTTCTACCGAGTACGAGGTTGGCGCCAACGTTGGCTTTTTTGATAGCCGCATTATGGTGGACGTTGCCTGCTACAGCCGCGTGTCCGACGGCCAAATTTTTGCGCTCTCCGTGGACCCCGCCACCGGATACAGGGCGCAAAACTCCAACCTCGGAAAGGTCTCCAACAGGGGCGTAGAGGCGGTGCTGTCGCTGATACCGGTCAAAACGCGGAATTTTTCGTGGACGCTAAGCGCAAACTTCAGCAAAAACTACAGCAGGGTAGAGAGCTTGCCGGACGAAATGGGAGGCGAAATTCGCGTTGCCGGATTTGGAAGCGCTGCAATGTCCGTAGATATGGTGGTGCGGGAGGGGCACCCCGTGGGAGAGTTTAAGGTAACCGTCCCCAGGCGCACCCCCGACGGAAAGATTGTGGTCAACAGCATCACAGGCCTCCCCCTGGCAAGCCCCACCTTTGGCTACGTGGGCAGCGTAAACTTCGACTGCGAGGGCGGACTGTCAAGCACGATAAAGTACAGAGAGTTTTCGCTGAGCGCCGACGTTGATATCCGTAGCGGAGGGCTGATGTACTCCCGAACCAAGAGCATAGCCTACTTTACGGGCAACGCAAAGCAAACCGCCTACAACAGCCGAAACCCGTTTGTGCTGGAGAACTCCGTAAACGAGGTGCTGGACGCTGGCGGAAATGTAACGGGCTACGTGGAGAACACAACCCCCGTTACCATTACCAACATGCCCCTGTACTTTGGCGACGGCGAGGACAAGTTGGCCGAAAACGACCTCATACCCCGATCGTACGTAAAGCTCCGCAACGTATCCGTCGGCTACGACCTGCCGGCGGCGTGGGTTAAGGCAACGCCGCTCAAGGGCGTCAGGCTGTCGGTATTCGGCAGCAACCTGCTGCTCTGGACGCCTGCCCAAAATACCTTCATAGACCCCGAGGTTACCTCCTTTGGCAACGACTTCAGAAGCTACATCGGCGAGTACTCCGCCAACCCCACCACGCGCAGGTACGGATTTAACCTTACCGTGCGGTTTTAATTTGAAGCTATTGATTTTTTTTGAATTCCGAAAACCGAAATATTATGAGAAAGATTATTTTTATTGCCATCCTGCCGCTCTTTTTGCTGCCGGCGTGCGATGGCTGGCTGGACGTAAATACAGACCCCAACAAGCCCGAAGATGTACCGCCGGAGCTGAGCTTCCCCTCGCCGCAGCTTTTTGTTGCCACCCGCGTTGGGGGTAACATTTTCAACTTTGCCGGCTTCTTTGTCCAGTACTGGACGCAGGCGCCCGAGGCGGCGCAGTACCTCAAGCCGGATACTTACGACATTAGGAACGAGTTTCTCGACAACGACTACACCTACCTGTACGCCGGAGCGCTGATGGATTTGCACCTGCTGGAGAGCAAAGCGGCCACAGACCGCGACTACGGTACCCTGCTTGCCGCAGTCACGCTCAAGGCGTACGCCGTGCAGGAGCTGGTCGATTTGATGGGCATGGTGCCCTACTCCGAGGCGCTGCAAGGTACGCAAAAGCCAATGCCGGCGTGGGATAAAGGCGAGGATGTGTACGCCGCCCTGCTGCAGGAGCTAACCGGCGCCATTGCGCAGGTAGAAGCAGCCCCGCAGGCCGCCAAAATTGCCAAGAGCGATTTGCTGCTTAAAGGAGACGTAAAGCAGTGGACAGGCTTTGCGCGCGCCGTGAAGCTCAAGCTGCTGATGCGCGAATCGGAGGTAAAGAGCAGCAGGCTGGCGGAGGCCGCAGCGCTCATTGCCGAGGGCAAGTTTTTTAGCGGAAACGTTGCCTTTAGCGTGTTCGCAGCGGAGCAGGGAAAGGACAACCCCTGGTACGAAACCAACATCATTGGGCTGGCCAGAAACCACTCGGCGGCTTACCCCATTGTCCGCTACCTGAGCAACAACGCCGACCCCCGGCTGGACGTGCTGTTCAACAAGTCGGCTGCGGACACCGTTTACAGGGGCAACTTCTCCGGATGGCGCGACCAGCCGGGGCTTGACGGCAAGAAGGCCTTCTACAGTACGCCCAAAATAGCGCAGGACATGCCGGTTTACCTCTACACGCAGTCCGAGCTGCAGCTCTTTATTGCCGAAGCCATGCACAGAACGAGAGATGACGTAAATGCCCAAAAAGCCTACGAAGCGGCCATAGACGAAAGCTTTGCCCTGCACAAGTTGGGCAATGCCGCGGCGCTGTACGGCGCAGGCGGGGCGTACGTGTGGAATGCTGCCAAGGCGATGGAGCAGATTGGTATGCAGAAGTGGGTAGCGCTGTGCATGGTAAACCACGCGGAGGCCTACAACGAGGTGCGGAGGTTGGGGTATCCCAAGTTCTCCGCCGCCGGGGCAGAGGCAATCAAAGGTACGCCGGCTGCATACACGCCGGGCGACCTGATTTACCCCAAGAACTCGGTGCTTGGGTTTGGCAGCTACGTCAACAGCCTGCCGTACCCCGTGGCCTCGTCCAAGCTCAACAGCAACACGCCGGCGGCCCTGCCGGTTACCGCAAAAGTATGGTGGCAAAAGTAGAATGTTAACTTTGAAAATGAAAATAGCAAAATGGAAAAAATAAAAAACAGCAGCGCGGCAGCGCAGCGCTTGCTAAAAGCGCTTGCCGCTGTCGCCATAGCGTGCAGCAGCGCGTCGTGCGTAAAGGATACGGATGCGGGAGCCACCGCAGTGCAGGCGCTCTCGGGAGAATGGTGGGTTAAGGTCTACAACGCCGACATGTCCGCAGCGATTTTGCCCTACAAGAGGATGGCAACCTACAACACCGCCTCCAACACCTCCACCGAAATGATAGTGGACGACTACAGGAATATCTTCAACGACTCGCTGAAAGCCGGAATGAAGCCAGCCTTCAGGGTGAAAACGCCGTGCAGCGTAAGCAACAAAACGTTTGGCGCGGACGCTACCACCCCATCGCTCTTAGACGCCGCGTACACCTACATCGTAAAAAACGGCAGGATTGTAGCCAACGGAGCAAAAAGCCCCGGCGGCTTGACAACAGACAGCATTTACTTTCAGCTCACCGATGTGCTCAACAGCGCAAGCTACGCGCTGGCCGGCTACCGCCACACCGGCTGGAGCGAAGACGGACACTAAGAGAATTAAGAATTAGGAATTAAGAATTAGGAATTAAGAATTAGATGGTGTCCATGTTTTATAGAACACGGACACCTCTTCAAAAAAAGGTTTAGAGATGACGAATAAACAAGATATAACAGTTAATAAAGTGTCGTCCCTGCGGGACTCCGCTTGCTGCAAACCCCGCAGGGGTGACACTCTATTATCCGTATGCTTTAGCATACGGGGGTCGTCCCTGCGGGACTGCTCGTTGTAGGGATGTGGCGCGCCGCGTCTCTACGCAGGTATGCTGCAATCCGTATGCTGCAAACCCCGCAGGGGTGACACGCTATTAACCGTATGCTTCAGCATACGGGGACAAGCAGGAGGCTCCCGCTAAAAGTCCCGCAGAGCCTGCCCCGAGCGTAGCCGAGGGGGACGACACTTTTATATCCGTTATATGTTATTTATTTCTTATCCCTTAGCCGGAATTTTGCACCTCTATCCGGACATCGTATTCATAAAATTGTACGGGAACATTCGTTTCGTACCTGCGGGTTAAGCGCCCAACTTTTCGCTTTTTCACATTTGTAATTATTATTTGTAAAAAATTTTCGCTGACTACAGGGGAAAGTATTAGCTGTACACCTGTGGGCACAAGCTGTATTTCATCTCCGGCTGCTCATTAGTAGCTGAAAATAACAGAAAATTCACTTTAATTATAACTATTATTTCAAGAAAAAAGTAGAAAATAGAAAAAATTATTAACTTTACGCCTAATTTACATCGCGAGGCTGGCGTAGGCTGAATAACCACAAAAATTATAAAACTCAATGAAAAGCAGAAACATTAAACAATTTATTGATAGCGCGTTATCGAAATCTGCATTTACGCAAGCGTGCTTATGGATGGGGCTAGTGAGCATTGTATTTGTAGCACTCTTGCTCATCAAGTGCCTATGCCGTATCGACGTATCTCATGCCGATTGGGCATTGCATTTTCTGAATCCGGCAAATTCTTTTTCCGAAGCTGCCCAAAGCATAGATAAGTTTTGGGCATTGCTGGTTGGAGGTATCGGCATGTTCTGCCTGAGCGGATTGCTTATACCTGTTATCAGCAATATAATCGCTCGCAGGGTGGAAAAAGTGCAAAACGGACAAACCTCTTACCGCTTTGAAAATCATGTGGTGATTATTGGATACAATAAATTATGCACCGGATTAATACCGCAGTACGAGGGCATAGATGTGGTTTTGCAAACGGTTAGGGAAGTACCTAAAATCCGGCATGAGCTGTTTTCAAATCTAAAGCACGAAAAAAATGTCACCATCATAAGCGGAAACCGCACTTTTGAGGAAGATTTGCGAAAGCTGCATCTCGACAAGTGTAAAGAAATTTTCATACTCGGCGAGGCGGACGAAGCGGATAACGATTCGCTGAACATCATCTGCTTGAAGAAAGTAAACCAGCTACTTACCGACAGCAAAAAAACAGTCCGATGCAATGTTCTGTTCCAAAACCAATCCACCTTCGCTATTTTCCAGCAGCAAGATATTGAAGTAAGCGAGCATGTTGATTTTTTCCCGTTTAGCTGCCATGAAGCGTGGGCGCAAAAGGTGCTGGTTGAGCGGAAGTACAAAGATATGGAGTATGTACCCTTAGACCACCAGCCGATAGGCGCCGGGTCGGATGAGCGCGTTCATTTTGTCATTATCGGCATGTCGAGCATGGGGGTGGCTATGGGCATTCAGGCGGCGCATCTGTGCCATTTCCCCAACTTTATTACCAAAGGAATAAAAACCCGCATAACATTTATTGACGAGCACGCCGACAGGGAAATGAACTTCCTGATGGGCAGGTACCGGCATCTGTTCAAAGAAACGGATTGCTGCTATAGAGATTTTGGCAACGAAAAAAATAACCGGAGCAACCAATCTTCAAAGGTAAAGTTTACCGACGTTGAATTTGAATTTATCAAGTCGAGGATTGAAAATCCAAAAATGCAGGAAGAGCTGGCGGAGTGGAGCTTGGATAGCCATTCTTACCTCACCGTTGCGGTATGCTTTTCGTTTTCGCCGGCTGCCATTGCCGCCGGATTATACTTGCCGGACGAAGTGTATAGCAAAAAGATACCGGTGCTTGTCCAGCAGGAACTATCCGACTATACCCTGTCGATGCTCTCTAAAAAAAATCCAAGCGGCTACCGAAAATACGAAAATGTCAAACCCTTCGGCATGGCGGATGATTGCTATGATTTGGAATTGGCGGACGAACATGCTGCCATGATGATAAAGTATATTTATGATAAAACAAACGAAAACTATGAAGTAACGGAGCTGCCAATCAATGACATTGAAGCAAATTGGAAGCAATGGGACAAGAAAAAAAGTATAGTCGCGCTTAAATATTCCAATCGCTACTGCGCCAATTCCAGACATGTAAAGCAGCGATCGTTAAATATTCAGCCCAACGAAAACCTGTCGGCGGAGCAGATTAATTTGTTGGCGCAAGTAGAGCACAATCGCTGGAACATCGAAAAGCTGCTAATGGGCTACCGGGCAACCACGCCGGAGGAAGCCGAAGAGATAGCAACCGGTACACGGTCAAAAGCATCGTACAAAGAATGCTTCATTCATAACGACATCCGGGCCTATCAGACTTTAACCGAAGATGATGATGGTATCCACGTGAGCCAATACGATGTCAACATTGCAAAATCGCTGCCGCTAATGCTAAGTGAATTGGATAAAATTAAAAAAACAACCGCATGACAACACAGTACATCCCCCAACCGTTGGACACCGGCAAGGTAGAGCTCTCTGCCGACCTGCTGGAGCTGACCGAGCTGCTGGCTCGCAACACCCACGAAGTCTGGGCGCAGCAACGCCTCGCCGAAGGGTGGCGCTACGGTGCAGCGCGCAACGATATTGAAAAGCTGCACCCCTGCCTTGTGGCCTACGAAGATTTGCCCGAAAACGAAAAGGAGTATGATAGAAATACGGCGATGGAAACGCTGAAGGTGATAAAAAGTTTAGGGTTTAAAATTGAAAAATAATGGAGTCCGGAAACCATTTTTTAAACGGAGAGTATCCGAAAATCTTTAAGAGTAGGAAAACATAAATTTAATTATTATGAATTGGTATTTAAAAGTTTTGAAACAGTACGCTGATTTTAGCGGAAGAGCAAGGAGAAAAGAGTATTGGATGTTTGTACTATTCAACATTATTTTCTGCGTTGCAGCAATGATTTTGGACAATCTATTTGGATTGGCAATGGAAGGTGTCGGTTATGGCGCAATCTATATTCTGTACATGCTTGCGGTATTGATACCCGGTTTAGGTGTTGGTGTAAGACGATTACACGATGTAGGCAAAAGTGGTTGGATGCTTTTAATTGCTTTAATCCCTCTCATTGGAGCCATTTGGCTTTTGGTGTTGTTTGCAACTGAAGGTAACCACGGCAACAATGAGTACGGAGCAGATCCGAAAGAGTGATTGAGTGAAATTGATTTGTTGTCCGGATATTTGTAAAAAGCCGGACAACAAATTTTTTATATTAGATCGCAAAAAGCAATAAAAAATGGGAGTAAGGACAATAAAAATCTTCATTTCTTCGCCAGGCGATGTGAAAAATGAAAGGCAAATAGCAAGGCGTGTTATTGCTAAATTAGGCAGAGAATTTGCTGTAGCAGACATAAAATTAGAAGCGCTTTTGTGGGAAGACATGCCTTTGCAGGCAACTTCGTCTTTTCAAGGAGGAATTAATCAAATAGTAAATGCAAAATTAGTTGATATTGCTGTTTTTATTTTGTGGTCGCGTTTAGGTTCTCCGCTAAAAGAATTTACGAAACCGGACGGAAGCTCGTACAAATCGGGAACCGAGTACGAGTTTGAAATGATGTACGCGGCTAATCAACAATCGGGCGGAACACCTGCTATATTGGCATATATCAAAAATGCGCCGGTTTCAATTATTTTATCTCAATCAGGGAATATTGATTTTGAAGAAATAGAGCAACATAAAAAAGCCCAACGGTTTATACAGGAGAAATTTTATGATCCTCAAACTAGAACAGTTTATGGCGCATACCACCAATTCGATGTGCCAACCTCTTTTGAACAAAAACTCACGGAACACCTTCGTCGCCTGATAATTGATAAAATCGGACACGAACCAATACCAATTGAGTGGAAAGGAAATCCATACATCGGCTTGCGTTCGTTTAGAAAAGATGAAAAGATAATCTTTTTTGGGCGAAAACGTTCCATAGAAAAAATAAAGAAACTTATCAAAGAAGACACAACCCAATCCAACAATGCTGCTTCGGTATTTGTATTGGGCGAAAGCGGTTCGGGGAAATCGTCAATGATTCGTGCAGGTTTGTTGCCCGACATTATGGATTTCGGATTAAACGGACATCTTGAATGGAATGAACCATACGATTTTACTTTCAGCCAGTTTAGGGGCGATGTATATAACGAGATCGTAAAAAAATTAACCGACGCTTTTCCCAACTTGAAAAATACAGCAATCGGAAAAGATTTAATTGCAGGAAAAGAAATAAATTTCAGCTATCTTGCTGATTATTTAGTATCCAACAAATCAGTCATTTTCTTTATAGACCAGTTTGAAGAATTATTTACCGACCCGCTTATTACAGAAGAAGAGCGGATTCGTGCACTTAACTTATTATACGGTTTGGCTGTAACGCGCAAAATATGGCTATTTTTTGCCATGCGAAATGATTTTTACCATAAATTTACCGCTTATCCTGCATTGTTGGAATTAAAAAGAGAAAGCATTCCATACGACTTGCCAAAAATGCGCTATTCCGAATTTCAGGAAATAGTTGAAGAACCTGCAAAGAAAGCTGGATTAAAATGGGAAAGAAAAAACGGAAAAGAGCTAAATAAGCAGATTATTAATGATATAAGCTCAGATATTGATGATTTACCCTTGATTGAATTTGCACTTTCCGAGCTGTATAATTTTAAGGATGAGAACAATCAGTTAACTTTTGACGCCTACCAACAAATTGGAAAAATAAACGGCGCAGTCATAAAATATGTTGATGATTTTTACAATGGCTTGACAGAAGAAGAAAAGAATATTTTTTATCAAATGTTGAGTGCATTGATTACGCCTTCTGCCGAAAATGAAAATTTGTATGTTCGCAAAACAGCTTTGCGAAAAGATTTGCAGAAAAGTGACAAACATAAACTTTTGATTGACAAGTTAATTGACAAACATATACTGGTATCCGGAAAAGATGATACCGAAAAAGAAGCAACGATTAGCATTGTTCACGAAATTTTAATTTTGCAATGGCAGGTTATTCAAAAATGGATTGAGCAAGAAAAATATTTTATTGATAAAAACAACTACTATGAGCATTTATCTAATCACTGGAGAGGAAACAATAAACCAAAAAACGACCTTTTGCAAGAAAAAGAGGCGATAAAGGAATCTGAATATTTTCTATTTTCGTGGAAAGATAAAGCCTTAGAAAATGTAAAAGAATTTTTGTACACTTCTGTGAAAAGGAAAAAAAGAAAATTTTTGCCTTTAGTTTTTTTATTTCTATTCTTTGATGTTATTATCTTTTTAAGTTCTATTATAATTACTATAATAGGAGGGAACGAATTTTTTGACGATTTTAAGTCATATTTTGATATGGATATGTCACTAATTGACATCATTCCAATATATGCTATGGCAACTATTTTATTAGTATATGTAACATGGAAAAAAACAAAGGCTATTCCCAATTTTAATACAATCAATGTGTCATTAACTATTTGGTCAATACTATTTATCATATCAATAATTGATTTTATTCTTTCAATTGATGCGGATATGTGGATAAATGTAATTTTATTGATATTACCATTTTTTATCTTTCTAAAATTGATAAGTATTTTTATAGAAAAGAAAGAAATTCAACGATGGTTAAAACGATCTTTTAAAAGAAGTTTTAAACTATCATCTACTCTTCAAAAAGCAATAAAAATAGTAGGATTAATATTCGTTGCTTTTTTCTTGATTGCTAGCCTAGCAATATATGGAATGTATCTTGTTGAAAAACAAGAAAAACTTAAAGAATCATATAAAATAATAGATGAACTTTTTGATGGATTGAATAATATTTCGTCACTCGTGTCTATTAAATTTAGTTAATTTTCCTTGTATCTAATTTATTTTCAATATTATAATCTATCAAAACCTTGTCGCCCTTTTTCTTTTTGTTCCTTTGCACTCAGGAACAAAAA
>JAISAC010000009.1 GCA_031266935.1 Prevotellaceae bacterium | reverse complement strand
CCGTATGCTTTAGCATACGGAGCGGAGATGCACGGATGCTCGCTTGTCCGGGCAGTCCCGCAGGGACGACAACTTTATTAACTGTTATATCTTGTTTATTCGTCATTCCATAATCATTTCATGGTCATTACCGGTTACCAGCTCAAGAAAATGTACTCCTGCCGCCAAATCGGAGACGTTTACCACGTCATCGTAGGGTGCCGGCTGCTTCTCCAAGCTGTCGGGACGGCGCAAACGTCGAAACAATTAATAATTAATAATTAACAATTAATAATTCCTAATTCTCAATTACTAATTATTAATTATTAATTGTTAATTATTAATTATTAATTATTCTTAATTATCTTCGTCGTTTGTGTTTTGCCGTTTTTTTCCAGCCGGAAGAAGTACAGGCCTGCCGGCAGCTTCTCCAGCGCAATGGTTTCCTCTGCGCCGATAATCTTTTGGGTGTGGACTGCCACGCCTGCCGCCGTGAAGACTGTGAGCGTACAGCCCTCCGCGCCCATGAGGTGCACCGATGTGCCGAACGGGCTGGGGTAGAACTTTGCTTCTACTTGTAGCCTGCCCTCCACGCCGGCGGGCGCTTCGGGCGTCCACTTGGCGTAGAGCGTAACGCTGCCCGAGGCGACGGTGGTTGCGGTATATTGCTCGCCCCCGCCGTTGGGTTGCGTGTACCAGCCATCGAAATTGTAGCCGCTGCGCTTGGGCACGGGCAAGCCGTCCACCGGCTGGCCTGTAGCAACGGACTTTGTCGCGGGGCTTACCGTCCCGCCCTGCGCGTCGAAGGTGAGGACGCTCTTCTCTATCTCCAGACGGAAATAATCGACTTTGAACAACCCCGCTTCGAGCGAAGCTTCACTTGAGCCGTCCTTGTACATGTTGCTTGTCCGGACGCCTATCCGCAAGGTGTCACCCGGCAAGACGTCCACCTTTACGCTCATTTCCTTTAAAGAAAACGAGCCGTTGGGTATCCAGCCGGCGAAGGTATTGCTTTCGCCCGGCGTGAGGTTGGCGCCGTAGTCTTCCTCCCTACCAAAATACTGCACGTTGCTGTTGGCAAACAGGCGTTGGGTAGTCAGCAAGCGGCTTTCTTTCACCACCAAGCGGCATTTTACCGTATATTTTCCGGCAGGAATATCCGCCAAATCCTGATAAAGCTCAAATGAGCTTGGAAAAGGATTGGAGTGATACCAGCACGCCCGCGCTCCCGCTATGTTTCCCGCATCGTTATTGACCCCAAACGAATTTCCGCTTATTCTGCCGGTATCTTTCCAGCCATAAGGCGTTCCGCGGTAGGTAACGCTTCCATCCTGCGTCATGCCGGTTGTAATTTCAAAGCTTGGATTGACGATGTAGGAAGTCGATTTTATTGCGCGGCGGCGGTATTCGGCAATGGCTATTTCGAGGGCGGCGATGGCTTGAATTTGCTCGTCGAAAGCGGCGTTGGCATTCTCGCTTACCTCAACCGCCGGTTGAATGGCGGCGGCAAATGCGGCGCGGGCTTCGGCGGGGTACATCCCGTCGTAAGCGCCTTCGGAAGTCGTGCTGTAGAGGGTTTGCGCCTCCTCAACCAAGGCTTGCAGGCGGGCGGCGGGCGATTCGACGGAGTAGTCCGTCAGCAGCTCCAAGCGAAAATGATCTACCTTGAACCATCCGGCGTTGCCGGTAGCCGGCGAGCCGTTTTTGAGCTTGTTGGACGATTTAATCCCGATTTTTACATCAGAGATTTCGGTAATGGTAAACCGCACGGCCATTTCCTTCAGGTTGATGCCTGTACCGTTTCCTTCCGCCGCGTAGCCGGCAAAGGCGTTGCTTTCGCCCTCGGTCAGGTTGCTCTGATAATCGCTCTGATAATCGCCCGATGCGCCGTAGTACTGTACGCTGCTTCCGGCAAAAAGGCGCTGGGTGGTAAGCGCTCCGCCGGGTACGCCCAGCTTGCAGCGGAGCATATATTCGCCCGGAGGAAAGTCGGCGAGGACTTGCGACAGCTCGAAGTCGGCGGGCATCGGCGTTGAGTTGTACCAGCAGACAAGCTGTCCGTGCAAGTTTGCCGCGTCGTTGTTTACGCCAAACGATTGGCCAACGATATTTCCGGTGCGCGTCCAGCCGCTTGGGTCTCCGCGCCAGGTGGCTGCGCCGTCCTGATTCAGGCCGGTCAGGTCTTCAAAATCGGGGTTGGCAATCAGGTGCGACAGGTCGCCTTCCGCGGGGTAGGCTACCGCAAGTCCGCTCAATACTAATCCGGGTTCGGCAAAGTAGATGCGGACGGTAACGTTCTTGTTTCCGTCGCTCTGATAAAGCGTTTCGCCAACGGTATAGCTGCGGCGAACGTCCACAATCCAGCGGGCGTTTTCGCCGAGCGCGTCGCCGCCGCCTAAGCCGTTGCCTACGGTGACAAATTCGGGCGCACCGCCATCAATCGAAATGGCGTAGCGCAGGCTCTTGCCTTCGTACAGCGGAAAGGTGGGGAAGCACTTCACCCGGATGCTGTTTTCGCCCTGCGCTACCGGCAAGCTGTACTCGACGTAAGGCGCCGACGCGATGTTGTCGGCATTGTAAACGGTCATATCGAAGGGGCGCACCGCCAGCGAGGCTGCGCCGGGGCCGAGCTCGGGGATGGTAACGATGGTCTGCCCGTTGTTGTTCCTCGCCGTGTGGGTTGTGATTTCAAAGTGCCGGACGGAATCCTGCGGCGTAGGCGCAATGCTTCCCTCGTCAATTTGCTCCTCGTTCACCACCGCGGGGTCGTAGAAGAAGGAGTGGTTGCGCGGGGCGTAATCCATCATGCCGTCCCACTTGCCGCCGGCAATCTCCTTGTTGTACTTACGGCTCAGGTCTTGAATAAGTTGGTAAGCCTGCTGTGCGTCGAGGGACATGTTGAGGGCGTCGTCTCTCCGTCCGAGAGCGGCGTATTCGAAGCTGAGCTTCGCGCCGAGGATTTTGCGGTTCATCGCCCAGGTTGCCTCCACCGGATAGGCAATCAACTCGAACCATGCATCTTTCAGCCGTTCGGGGATTTGGCCTTCTACGGTTTTCATCTTCTGCACCAGCTCGCCGTATGCGCCGATACGGGCTTCCATTTCGGCAACGGTAAAGGCATTCCACTTGATGTGCTCGGGCCTGCCCGAAGCGCCCAGCCGGTGGTACTGCGTCTTGATTTCGGCAATTTTCGCGCCCAGCGCTTCGCCGAAAGTTTCGTTTGCCCAGTGGAGGGCGTAACCGGCGGCATTTTCGGGTTTCCACCGTTCAACGTCCCAAGCCAGATCCATAGCAAACTGGTACTCAAATTCCTGCGGCTTGATGTCGCCAACGTTGAAAATCCATGCCGTTTTGCAGTTCAGGTCATATGCCTTGCTCATTTCGAAGCTGGTGTGCGCAGGCGAAGTGGCGCCCAGCCAGAGGTAGTCGTATCCTTCGGGGCTTCCCCAGTAGGAGAAGTGGAAGTACACGCCGCCGCCGCCGCTACGCGCCTCTTCTGCGGGGTTGGATAGCCGGCGGATGTAGCCGAAGTTGTCGTCCACCCACATGATGGTAACGTCATCGGGGACTTGCAGGCCGAGGTTGTAAACCGGCAACACCTCCTTGTAGGGGATAAAAAGCTGCGGGATTTGCGTAATGTCTTTTCCGAGCGTATCCCGAAGCATGGAGCGCTGCGTGGCAAAAAGGTCTTCGAGAGCGGCCTTGTGCTCCTGGCTGCCGTGCGTGTAGCCTTCCATGCCGCTGTCGTGGATGCCGCGCATGCCAATGCCGTAAACGGCGGGGTTGTTGACGGATTCCTTAATGCGGTCGCCCCAGTAGCGGATCAGGTTCTGGCGGTTAGTTTTCCAGTTGTAGTCGCCGCGCGATATGTTCGGATATTCGATGGAAAAGTTGTTGCGCCATTCGTCCTCGTTGTCGCGCAGCAGGATGTCGCAGTGGCTGCCGCCGAGCAGGATTTGGTAGCGGCGGGCAACGACCGGATTTTCCTTGTACCACCAGAATGCCTTCGTGCAGTTGTGCATGGCCGGCCAGAAGTAGTTGGACTTGGTGCGCAGCATCATTTCAAAAATCTGCTCGTGGGTGCGCGGCCCTATGTCGCCCCGGTTGCCGTTGTCGCGAATGCCGGGGTCCATCTTTTTCGCCGCCCAGGGCTGCATGCCCCAGTCCTCGTCGTTGATGAACATGCCGCGGTATTTGACCGACGGCGGGCCGAAAATGCTTTCGCCCTGCGCAACGTAAATCGCGCTGTGCTGTTCGGGCAATACGTCGGCAAACCAGACCCAGGGCGAAACGCCCATCATCCGCGAGAGCTCAAAAACGCCGAAAGCCGTACCGCGCGGGTCGCTGCCGGCAATCACCAGCGCCTGCTCCACGCCCGGCAGCGGATTTTCGACAACCGAAATGAGGAAGGTTTCCCACTTGCCCTCCAGCTTCGAGGCGTCGAGCTTGCCTGCCCCTACCAGCTGCGAAATAAAGGACGAGTTGAGCGTACCGATAATCACCGGCTTGGCGGAAAGCGTTCCGGCAATCGCAGGCTTTACGCCGGTAATCATCTCAACGTCTTTGCTGAAAGCCTCCGCCGCTACGCCGACCACTTCGATGTCCAGCGGGTCAACGATTAGCTGCGCGGCCTCTCCGGCGGCAACGAGCGGAAAGCTGCCCGCCTCGGCGGTATAGCTGACGCGAACAGGCGTACTGTCGGCGTATGCCTGCTGCATTGCCGACAGAAAGCAGATTGCAATCGCAGAGATTGCGGAGAGGAATTTGTTTTTTTTCATTGTTTTTTAATTAGTTAGTTGTTTGTTTGTTTGTTTGTGCCCCCTTCCCCTCCCCCCAATCGCTTCGCTTCATTGGGGGTTATTCATATTCAACCCTGCGGGTTGGGGATATAGGGCATGTAGAGACGGGGCGCGCCCCGTCTCAGGTTCCCCCTCTGCGCCGTCATTCCCCCTCTGCACCGTCATTCCCCCTCTGCGCCGTCATTCCCGCGAAAGCGGGAACCTCCTCCCACACCCACCGCATGTGGGTAGCCCGCTTGCGGGAGATTCCCGCTTTCGCGGGAATGACGGCGCGCCTGCGGGCGGTGACGGCGCGCCTGCGGTTGGGTGTAAAACCTCATTTTTACCTAATTTTTCTAACTAAACAACCTCAGTAGCAGATTGTTAAATGGATTTTTCCAACCTCATTACCTCATTTCCCCTCCAACCCTCCTTATGGGGAGCTTCTCACAACCCCTATCTTTTCATAAACATAATCACCTCGTGAGCGCGGCCGGTGGCCAGCACAAGGAAGTGCATTCCTGTGGCCAGGTCGGATATATCTATTGCCTCGTCGTAGGGCAGCGGCCTTTTTTCCAAGCTGCCCAGGAGGCCGTAGATTCCTTTAATTTCGGTAGCCGGATGCTGCCTGTCAACGTTCAGCGTATTTTCTGCCGGATTGGGGTAAACCCGGCAGGCGTTTTTTTTTACGTTCTCCACGGCGGTGGGTTCTTTGGGGACATCGGGATCGTCGGGATCCGGGGGGGCGGAGGCCGCCATTACCGAGATGCCCACGTCGATGTACTGCCCGCCGGCTGTTTGGTGGCAGTGAACAGCCAGCGTGTTTTCGCCGCCAAAATTCAGCGCCGCTTTGACGGCTTCCGTAGCTTCAAAGAAGGCATAACCCGAAGTCCAGCCGGTGAGGCTAAACACCATTTGGCCGTTGACGTAAATCTCGCAATCTTCGTCGTGGTGCACCTTAAACATGAGCGTTCCCGAGTCGAGGTCGGCGACGGCGGGCAGGGTAAACGTCCGGCGCAGCCAAATATCGCTGCTGCCCCACGTTGTTCCTACTTCTGCGCCCGGAGTTTCGCTTGTCCCAAAGCCGCTGTTGCCGGTTGCCCAGGCAGCATCATCAAAATCTTCGCGTATCCAATTTAAAGATAAGGCCGTCAAGACGTTGAGGCTGGTGGTATACTTCCAGCGCTGTGGGCTGTCCTGCGCGGTGGGGAGAACAGCGGTGTAGCTCCTGTATTCATGTATAATTTTTTGATTTACAGCGTAATAGTCAGCAACATTTCCCTTTATCACCTTTCGGTCGTAGGTCATCAGGCCGTTGAGCTCCATTTCCACGTCGGTAATTTCGGTATATACGGCCCCGCTCAGGCCTCTGCTGCTTTTGAACTCAATAAGCATATCGCCGTACAGCGCGTACCTCCTCAGCAGCTCTGCGTAGGTATCGGCCATTTCGTAAGGATTTCCCACCTCCCAGAAATGCTCCGGCTCGATGTAGCCTATCCCGCCGTACTCGCCGCAAACAAGAATTTGCGTATTGGCCTTATTCTTTGGCGGGCACGTTGGCGACGGGTAGGCGTGGTAATCGCGAATATCGACATCAATGTTGTCGTACCGCTCGTCGCAGCCGCTGTTGACATTTACCAAGCGGCTATTGTCCAATGATTTGGTGTGCTTAACGACGTTAGCCTCATCGTGCGACCCCTGGTACTCGTTGAAGGTTACCCACGAAACGATGCAGGGCGAGTTCCAGTGCGTTGTTATCATTGCAGTGAGCTCGTTCAGGTAGGCAATGTCCTCGCGCGGGGGCACCGGACGTCCGCCGCCGATGTACGAATTCATCGAAGGCATATCCTGCCACACCAGCACGCCGAGCCTGTCGCAATGGTAGTACCAGCGGTAAGGTTCTACCTTAATGTGCTTGCGTATCATGTTGAAGCCAAAGTTTTTGGTCATTTCGATGTCATATAGCAGCGCCTCGTCGGTGGGGGCGGTGTAGATGCCGTCGGGCCAAAAACCCTGGTCGAGCGGCCCCATGTGGAAAAGCTCCTTGTTGTTGAGGAACATCTTGTTGTAACCGTTAACCAGCTTCTTTGAGATTTTGCGCATCCCAAAGTACGTCGAAACCGAATCAACTACCTCAGCGCCGTTAACGAGGTAAACTTTCATATCGTAGAGGAACGGGCTGTCGGGCGACCACAGCTTAAGGGGCGTGGGGACGTCGAGCGTTATGGAGCCGGCCGCCGGAAACTCTTGCTGGGAGACTTCGCTGCCGCTATCGTAAATTTTAAAGCGAAGCTTCAGCCCCGGATTGTAGTTGCCAAACACGGTGGCGGAAAATTTCAGGGTGGCGTTGTCGATATTCGGCGTCATGCGGAACGCGCTGATGTAACTTGCCGGCGTTGCTTCGAGCCACACCGTTTGCCAGATGCCGGTGGTGGAGGTGTACATGATGCCGCCCGGGTAGAGGGTTTGCTTTCCGCGCGGGTAGCCTTTGGCGTCGGTTACGTCGCTCACCCGCAGGGCAAGATCCTGCGCTCCGCTGCCGCTAAGCTTCGAGGTAATGTCGAACGAAAAAGGGTCGTAGCCTCCCTGATGCCTCCCCACGCTCGCGCCGTTAACAAAGACTTCGCAGGCGTAATCGACCGCCCCAAAGTGGAGCAGCACCCGCTGCCCCGCCCCCGCCCAATCGGTTGGCACCGTAAACGAGCGCCGATACCATACGTGCTCGTGGTGCTCCTTGATGCCCGAAAGGGCAGACTCTACCGGAAAGGGAACCAGAATCTCCCGCGCCAGCTCGCCCGCAGGCAAGGCCTGGGTGGCGCTCGACGCCGGCTGAAACTGCCATATACCGTTGAGATTGAGCCATTTACTTCGCACCATTTGTGGGCGCGGGTATTCGGGCAAAATTGAGTCGGTAGCCCGCAACGCCTCGCCCCACGGGGTCATGAGCGTTGCCGTTTTCTTTTCGTAAGGCGCAGGAGCTGCCTGCGCGGCAGGGGCTTGTACAAAGCCGACAAGCGACAGCAAAAAAGTAGAAAGTATGATTTTTTTGTTTTTGATAAACGTCATAAATAATTAATAATTAATAATTAACAATTAACAATTAATGTTGACCGGATGGCCGGATGACCGTAGGTTGAAACCTACGGTTAATAAAGTGTCACCCCTGCGGGGTTTTGCGCGGATGCTCACTTGTTCGGGCAGTCCCGCAGGGACGATACTTTATTAACCGTATGCTTTAGCATACGGACTTAGCATACGGACTTAGCATACAGACAGGTAGGTGACATCCCACCATGTCCCTGCGTACACCTATTCCTTTATGATGGTGGCGGTTTGGTTGTTGATTTTTACAATGTACGTTCCCGAAGGCAGCGCCGAAATGCTAACTGCCGCGTGGGTACCCGTAACGTTGTAAACGCCTACAAGCGCGCCGATTACGTTGTAAATTTCTACCTTACTGCTGCCGGACAGGTTGCCAATGTTCAAAACTCCATTCACAACCGGGTTCGGGTAGATGTGCAGCGCAGAGGCGCTCAGCGAGCTTACGGCGCTGGGAGCATCCGGTGATTTTTCCCATTTTGCCCAAAAATCCTTATTGCCGTTGCTGCCTGCCGGAATTTCGGTAACGGCCGAGCCGCTAAACCTGTTGTTGTTCCACCATCCCACGAAAGTGGAATCGGCCTTTGTGGGCACAGGCAGCGTTATGGCTGCGCTTTCGATGGTGTACGTGAGGGGCTCCGACACTGCTGCAAAGTAGTAGGTGATGGCGTAAGCTATCGGTTCGCTTCTTAGCCAAAATTCCTTATCGCCGATGCTGCCCACCGGAATTTCGGTTACGGGGGCGCCGGTAAGGTCGGAGTTGTCGTACCATTCAATGGTGTAGCCCAGCACTGTAGGCAGCGTTACGGCATCTTCGATGGTGTACGTGCCGTTGAGAATGGTTGTGAACTTCGCCTCTTTGTTGTAGGTAATGGCGTACGCTATGGCTTCCCATTTTGCCCAAAATGCCTTATGGCTAACGCTGTTCGCCGCGACTTCGGTTACGGGGCTGCCGGTAAGCGTAGCGTTGGCGTACCACCCTGCAAAGGTGTAACCTGCCCGAGATGCAGCAGGAAGCACGATTGCCTCATTTCCGGTAGTAAATGAGCTGTCGGGAAGCTCATCACCTCCGTTTTCGTTGTAGGTAATGGTGAAAATCGGGATAACAACGTTTCCGTCAGGATCATAAGCTCCTTCGGTGATAAGGCTTACGTACTCAACCTCCACGTCGGCGCTTGCCGTATTTTGCGATTTGCCGAAGAAAATGTAGGAATTATCGGCATTTGATGCATCATCCTCGAACAGGAAGAGGTCGTCCAGGTAGAAGTTGAACCAGCCGCTAAATTCGGTAAACATCCTTAACGTATGGTCGGCGGCATTGGTGGTGAAGGTGATGGAGTTCCTCGTCCAGTTGACGTACTTTCTGGACAGCTCCTGCTGCCAAATCACGGCTTCGCCGTTGGCAAGCTTCAGCGTTCCTCTGTCGCCGTAGTCTGCCGTTTTGAGCCAGAATACAAAGGTATAGGTTTTGCCTATCGCCAGCTCCTTCTCAAAGTTTATGTTCACCTTCCAAGCTTCCGGTTCCCTGTTGTCGGTAATATTCTCAAAAGTTTTTGCGGGTCCGTCTTCGGCAAGGTAGGATACGCGTAGCGATTTGGTTCCGCTGTGCGCCCACTCCAAACCGGTGTCGTTACCTTTCTGTTGGTCTTGGAGGCGTACATGCCCTTTCCACAGCTCGCTATAGGCCACGGGATAGTTATCTCCCGCGCCATTGGCATTGCCGGAGGCCAGCGCCCACACGTACTTGTTACCCTCGTTGTCTATTGTATCGTTTTCAAAATCACCGTTGTCAATCAGGTTGGTTTTGCCTGCTATTTGAGGGTCAAGAGCTCCGGCTCCCGATCCGGTTACTTCGTACAGCACGAGGTCGTCCAAGTAGATATTAAACCAATCGCCGTGGTCATCCGAGTAAAGGTGCAGGGTGTGATTGCTTTCTGTGGTGGTGAAAACCAAATCGGCATTAGCCCAAAAGTTGTAGTCGCCAGACAGCCGATGCCCCCAGATAGGATCGCCATCTCCCACTCTAACTTTCAAGTTGCCCTGATCCGGCCACCTCGGGCTGCGGTGCCAAAAGTTGAAGCGGTAGGTTTTGTCGGCCTCCAACTCTACTGTGAAATCAAAATTCTTATCATCCCTTTTGTCGGTAGCATTCCAGTCGGTCGTAAAGCGAAGCGAAGAAGTCCCTGAATGTGCATAGTTTCTATCGTTATCGTCAAAATCGTTATCTTGCGAGCTGCGCTGAATACGAACTTTACCGGTGTTCCACAGCGGAGCACTGCCATAAGGAGTATTGCCGTCATTTACTCCCTCAGTGCTTAATTCCCATGTATAGCTGTTACCTTCGTTGTCTATCGTATGGTCTTCAAAACCGCCGTTCTTGATAATATTTACATAGCCTTCGGGGAAGAGCGGATCAGGAAAGCCGGTCTTGACGCCAGTGGCTAAATTCAACTTTTCGCGGAAAACAACATTATCAATAAGTACCTTGGAGATATTTTTGACATCATCTCGGGTCCATGATGGAAATTCAAAGCGGAGCGTCGTTTTATCAGCGTCATCGCCTTTGTTAATTGTTTCCGTTCCGGTTGTCCAGGTCAGCGTTTCAAAGGGGTTGTTCCACCATTTTTCGTTAGGCCCATTGTTGGCCGTCGGAGTCCCTTCTCTTACCGTACCCTCCTGCGTGTTCCAGTACATACCTAAATCGCGCCAAGCCCATTCATTATCAGGTATTGCACGGCGGCGCGTCAGGGAAAACTCATAATCCGTATTGGGCTTCAGCGGAAATTCGCGCGTTGTTGCACCTTCTTTGGGGGTTGTTTGGCTGGTTTTTCCATTGTTGTCCATCAGCAAGGCAAACTGTCCGGCGAAAGCACCCTCCGAAAATCTTTCCAAACTGCCGTTGTTAGTGAGGAAGTCAGGAAATTCCTCGTCCTCAAACCCGCCGTTGGTGATAATGTTATCGAACTGGAAAGCGCCGAGGGAGAACGTTCCGATTTTTTCGCCATCTCGGTAAACGTTAGCCTGGCCGGCAGCCGTTACGGCGAGGCGGTAAACGTGAAAGTCGGCGTCGCTCGTCAAGCCGCCGGCAATGAGCGTGGTGGCATCCAGCGGGTCGCTCTGGTTGGTCAGGAACGTGTCGGCAATGCTCACGCGGAAGCCCCTGCCGCTGTTGTCGTAGCCCTGAATGTTGAACGAGCCTTTTGTGGCGACGTTCAGCTTGGCCTTGAGCTCAACGGTGTAGCCCTTGTTTAAGTCCAGCCCGACGCCCGCTTGGTACCACCCCAGCTGCGAAAACGTGTCGAGGCCGTTCACGGAGGAGAACTTCAGCAAGCCGTTTTCCGACGCCGCCTGCGTAATCGCAGCGGCGGGGTTTACCGAGCTATCGAGCTTGAGCTCCGTCCAGCCCTGCTCTACCGGTAGCGAGCTACCCGTGTAGATTGTTACAGGTGTCTGCGCCTGCGCCCCTATCCCAAAAAGGGAAAGGGAGGCAGCCAAAAAAAAGATTTTTGTCTTTTTCATAATTTTACAAATTTAAAAAGTTAAAATAAACTAAAAACTGAGAACTAAAAACTAAAAACTGAGAAAAAATAACAAACAACGAATGGCTTACAGCCAATGGTGAGTAGCTACTGCATACAGATGCTCAATAAACAACCACATTTATTTTTAATTTTACTATATAGCAATTTAGCTATCAACCACCGGCTATCGGCTGCCCGAAGCCTGTTAAAAAACTAAAAATTAAAAACTAAAAACTAAAAACTAAAATCCCGTTATACGCTCGTAAAGATGTTGGGTGCAAAACCTCATTTTTACCTAATTTTTCTTACAAAACAACCTCAGTAGAAGGTAGTTAAATGAATTTTACCAACCTCATTACCTTATTTTTCCAAAAATGTGTCCTAAAGAGCATAGTTGCTGCAAGCAGCTCTGAAAGAGCGACATCATTAGCACAGGGCAACGCCCTGTGTCGGGGGAACGCACCCCATGTGTCGTTAAGCCCCAACGGGGCGTAATATCTTTTGTACCAGCCGTAGGGCGTTGCCCTACGCTATTGATGTCGGGCTTTCAGCCCTCAAGAGCAACGACACTTGGGTAGCCCGATGGCGGGAGATTCCTCGCTGCGCTCGGAATGACGGCGCGCCTGCGGGAGGGGGCGGTTGGGCGTAAAACCTCATTTTTACCTAATTTTTATTACAAAACAACCTCAGTAGCAGGCAATTAAATGAATTTTCCCAACCTTATTACCTCATTTTTCTTCCTCCAACCGTTTTTGCCGCAATTAATGAGGTAATGAGGTTGCATTACATACATCAATTCGTTGCTACTGAGGTTGTTTTGTAAGAAAAATTAGGTAAAAATGAGGTTCGGGCGGCCTCATTCTCCCTTTCATCCCGCCGCGTCTCCACAGCGAACCGCTATTTGCTCTCCAGCATCTTTATAAAAAATCCACCCACGACGGAGCGCGCCTGAAATACCTTAAATCCCCGCTGGTTGGGGCGGTCGGTGAAGTACCAGTCGGTCATGGGGGCGCGGTCGGGCGTGACGTTGGCAAAGGTGTGGAGGGGATGGATAAGCTGCTCGAAAATCTCCCTGTCGCCGGCCAGCGTTGCCGTCCAGACAACCCAGTCGGCTTTGGTGTAGGTCTCCCGGCTGTCGAGGGGCAGGCCGTAGGGGTTTTGCTTGGTCAGGTAGTAGGCAACTTCCTTTTCGGCCACCTCGCTGGGGAAAATTCCAAGATTCAGCAGTTTGTCCCACACCAAGTTGTACTTTTGGCTCCACGTGCCCGACTTGTCAAAGGTGAGGCGGTAGTGGTCGCCGTCGTCGGCCATGGCTATCCACTGCCGCGCCATTTCCTTTGCCGTTGCCGTATATTTTTCGGCCACCTCCTTTTTTCCGAGCATGTCGGCCAGCCGTCCGTAGGAGGTAATTCCGAGGATGGCTTTGATGGAGAGGTTTGCGTTGTGGGCAAAGTGTCCGGCAAAATCGTCGGTGCAGAGCTGGTTTTCGGGGTCAAGCCCATTTTCTACGAGGTAGTCCGCCCAGGTGGTCAGCACCTCCCAATGCTTTTCGGCGTACCCTGCGCTGCCCTCGCGGCTGGCAATGGCAGCAGTGATTATCAGCATGTTTCCGCTTTCCTCCACCGGCATGTCGCCGCCGTAGGTCTGCCCGTTGGCTATGGGGTAGGTGCCCACGTCGTGGGCGGCAAAGGGCTTTGTCCACTTTCCGCTTTCGCTGTAGTAGAAAATGTGATTCAGCAAACCTTTGCACAGCTCTGGGCTGTAGAGCAGAAAGACGGGCGCCGAGGGGTAGGTTATGTCCACCGTCCCGATGGATCCGTTGCTGAAGTTTTCCTTCGAGAGGAAAAGCAAATCGCCGTTGGGCGCCTGCACGAGCTTGTGCGCCGCCACAGCCTGCCGGTAGGCCAGCGCGCAGAGCTCGGCGTACTCCCTGCCGCCGGCGGCGGCGGCCTGCTGCATCAGCTCGGCGTCGAAGCGGCTGCAGGCGGCAATGACTTTTGCGTATTCGCTGTTCGCTTTTTGGAATTGCGAAACGATGTTCTCCTCTCCCGAGCGGTTCCAGTAGGGGCGCAGGTTTTCGCCAAAGTACTGAATGGAGTAGATGTCGTCGTAGCCAAGCATGATTTTGTCGGAAAACTGCTTGGTTTTCTCAACCTGCTTCTCGAGCTTCACAACCGAAAGCGGGTTGCTATTCTCCACAGAAGAATTCCATCTTGTTGACAGCCAACTTTTTTCGGCGGCCATGTAGAAGTAACCCCAGTCTATGCGGAGGTCGTCGCCTTTTTTGGCGAGAATGTCCTGCTCCTTAGTTCCTGTTTTCACAAAAATCAGGTTGTCCTGCTCAAAGCCGTTGCAGACGGTTTGCTGGTAAGGGGTATTTGTAGCCCACTGCGACGAGGCCTCGAACGAGATCGCCACATCATGCGGCTGCCCGTCGGCGGAGGTAACGTCAAACGAGATGTAGTTGACCGGCCGCGCCAGCAGGTCGAGCCGGTTCATCAGCAGGGGCGCGGTGAAGGTGAGCTTCAGGTTAACCTTTCCGCAGGCGAACGTGTAGTGCGTTTGCGTGGCCTGCACGTCCACCGACTGCTGCACGGCGGCCTGCCCGTAGCGTATGCTGTGCTCCTTCTCGACGTACAGCCCGAAGTCAATCAGGCCGTTGGCTACGGGGTTGCTGCAGTGGGCAGCGATGAGGTTTTTCCCCTCCCGCAGCAGCTTTACCGCTTCGTCCGGAAGCTTGAAGAGCTTGTTCTTGTTGCAGCACTCTACCTCAATGATTTTCTGCCCGTTGATGTAGAACTCGGCGTCGTCGTCGTTGGAGTACTCCAAGTAGATGTCTTTTCCTGCGTAGTAGGCGTGTACGTCAACGGTTCGCCTCACCCAGATTTCCCTGTCTATCCAGTCTGTTTTTGCCGTAGCTTCCCGGTCCCTGGAGATGGTGCCAAAAGCTCCTGTTCCGTCCTTCCACTTGGCATCGTTAAAATTCTCGCTCATCCAGCCGTCGCCGGGCTTGGCGGTGGTGTACTTTCCGTCCCAGGGCTGCTGCTCCGAACTTGGCGCAACAGGCTCCATCACCGGCTTTTCTTTCCCCAGAAATCGAAAATCCTCCCCATCTACGGTGATTACGCCGAGCAGCGGGAAGTCGGCGCCCGTCCAGTGCCTCACCGTTCCGCCGTAAAGCTCGTCGGTAAACGACCACGCGGAGGTGTAGGGGTCAACGGTAACCAGCGGGACGGCAGGTGCGCGGAGCGTGCTGGGCACGCGCTCCGTTGCGCCCGGCTGGCAGGCGGTAAAAAGCGCTACGAAAGAAAGAAGAAAGATTTGTCTCATGTTCATGTTTTTTTTTGTTTTTTAATTTGATTTTTTTTGATTGTTTAATTTATTGCTATTTACAGCTCTGAAAGAGCGACATCATTAGCACAGGGCAACGCCCTGTGTATGCATTACGTACATCAATTCGTTGCTACTGAGGTTGTTTTGTAAGAAAAATTAGGTGAAAATAAGGTTCAGGCAACTCCATTTACCTCATTTTTTCCCTCCAGCCCATCCGTAAGCTGAAGCATACGGTTAATAAAGTGTCGTCCCTGCGGGACTGCCCGTGGCAAGCGAACATCCGCGCATCTCCGCAAAACCCCGCAGGGGTGACACTTTATTAACCGTAGGTTTCAACCTACGGACAACAATCGTCCTCACATTCCGTCCCTACGGGACGGCGCAAGCGCGGGGGAACGCAGCATTTCTACCAACATTCCGTCCCCCTCGGCTACGCTCGGGGCAGGCTCTACGGGACGGCGCAACCTCATTTTCACCTAATTTTTCTTACAGAACAACATCAGTAGCAATAGATTACGAAAATCTCTCCAACCTCATTACCTCATTTTTCCCCTCCAACCGTTTTTGCCGCAATTAATGAGGTAATGAGGTTACATCACGTACATCAATTCGTTGCTACTGAGGTTGTTTTGTAAGAAAAATTAGGTGAAAATAAGGTTCAGGAAGCCCCATTTTCTTATTTTTTCTTCGAACTCCTCGTGTACCGGCTCCCCTCTCCGGAAGAGAGGGGCTGGGGGTGAGGTCTCTTTGTGGAGACGGGGCGCGCCCCGTCTCTACCGCGCCGATTTGTAGAGGTCTCTACGATAAATGGCAATTATTAATTGTTAATTATTAATTGTTAATTATTAATTATTAATTGTTAATTGTTAATTGTTAATTGTTAATTATCCAAATTACTCAAAAATAAACTGCTGGTCTTCTTCCGGTATTAAAGTATTCCGCTTCCGCTCCATCGTCATGGTGCCGGTTATTCGATACCTCATTGGGTACTGCGGATTGCTGATGTCGGTAAACCGGTAATCCAGCGATATGGCCGTGTAGCGCCGCTCCAGATAGGGGGTTGTAGGGTCAATCTCGGTCTGGACGGAGTACTTGTTTCCGGTTCCGGTAACCGGCTCGAAGCTGATTTCGCTACTATGCTCCGCGTTCAGCGTCAGCGTGGAGTCCTCGTTGAAGCGCATGTATATTTTGTAGGTAGCTCGGTCACGCGCCTGCTCGTCGATGAATCCGGCGTAGAAGAATACCGTTTTTTCGTCCACCACGCGGGTTTCCCGCCCGTCCTCAAACGTTATGGTCTGGCTTGATTCGGCTCCTTCAAAGGTGATGTTTCCGCCGGTAGGCTGGTAGTTCCCCGAGTAGTCGTTGAAGGGGATAATCCGCATCATCGTTTTCTTGTAGTGCTTTCGCGGCGAGGGTATGTACGCCGAGGTCTGCGTGATTTGCAGCGGCAGGATGTACTTATCTACCAAGTCCAGCCCTTGCAGCTTGAAGTCAATATTGAGCAGCCCTACGTCCTGTCCGGCGGGTATGCTGACGGTGGTTGAGCTTAATTCGTAGTACTGCGGATCCAGCTGCTTGAAGTACAAGTCATCGCGGTCGCGGAAGCGCCCGTAGTTCAAATCGGGCATGGTATCGGGGTCTAAGCCCACCGTAACCTCCACATTTTCGTCGTTTCCGGTAGAGCCGCTCACCACCAGCGGGATTTTGTAGGGCGCTAAGCCGCCGGCCTCGCGGTACTTGAGGTAAACCTCCGTATATCCCGATTTTACGAAGGAGACGGTCTTTTCGTACTGCTCGTCTTTCCACTCTTCGTTGCAGGCAAAGAGCGCGGGGTATAGAAAGAACATGCCGAAAATGATGCATTTTTTTACTGCTGTTTTCATTGTTTTTTAATTATTTAGGGATAAAAAATTTATAAATTATGGATATTGAGCGTAAGGGCGCAGCATGTAGAGACGTGGCGCGCCGCGTCTCTACTGTGCTTACGCTGCATCTCTCGCTACTCGGTAAAGTACGTCCATCCCGGATTTTGGGTTAGCCTTCTGTTTCGCCTCAGCTCGTTGTGCGATATAGGCCACAGGTACATCTTGTCCAGAAAAACGGTGGGCATGGACAGGATTTCGACGGGCTGGTCGAACATCGTTCTTTGGGCGGTGGGCATATTCATGTTGAAGCCCCATATTGGCGCCGCTTCTTCTGTGGGGGCGTCTTTCCAGCGGCGCAGGTCAAAGTAGCGGTGCCCCTCGCCCATGAGCTCTATCTGGCGCTCTTGCTTGAGCTTTTCCCTGAACTTAGCCTGGCTGCTGTAAATATCCTGCCCAAAATCGGGCAGCCCTGCCCGAATGCGGACTTGCTTTACAGCCCTGCTCATTTCGGCGGGGTCGCGGCTTACGGCAATTGAGCTTGCGCCGTCGTAGGAGAGTACCGAGTAGGCGCCGTTGAGCTCGTTGAGCGCTTCGGCGTAAATGAGCAGCACCTCGGCGTAGCGGATGGCCGGCTCCGGCTTCCTCATAAATGCAGACGAGCTCATAAAGGTCCAATCATACGGATGGTAGTATTTTTTGATGCCGATGCCGGTAGGCAGGTAAAACTGCGTTTCGCCCGGCAGCTTGCCGTCCTCGGCGTCGCGGTAGTAAAACACCTGCTTGTAGCGTACATCCTGGGCATCTGCGAGTATATTACCGTCACACTCCCAAATGCTTCCGTTGTAGGCCACCGAGGCGTAGAACCGCGGCTCGCGGTTGGCGTGCATCAGCGATACTCTCGGCGGCAAGGGCAGATAGTTGGCGTAGTAGTTTGGGCTGGCAGGGGCGGTGTCGGTGTACTGCAAGTTACTTGCATCCGGCGGCGAGTATCCTGTCCCGTCCTTCATGTAGTAAGCTTCGTACATTTTCAGGGTCAGCCCGTGCGTATTCCATCCGCCCAGCGAGCGGGGCATCTGGTGGAGAGCCATCGCTAAAATATCGTCGTTGCCCTGCTGGTTGTACCCCCGCGTAAAAATCAGCTCGGGGTTGGCGGATGCCTGCACGCCGCCGTTAAAAAGCTGGCGGTACGATTCAAACGGGTCAATATCCCGCCAGCCGTCGGGGAAATTTTTGTCCGAATACTCCGGGTGGTGCGGCGGCGTAATGGTTTTCGGATAGTAGTAGTAGTCAAAGTCCATCCACTTGTTGTATCCTCTATGGTTGCCGGCAGTATCCCGAACGGGAACGGTGTATAGCCTGTAAATGCCCAAGTCTATCACCTCCTTAGCGGCGGCGGCGGCCTTTGCCCACAGGGTTTCGTCCACAGTAGCCGAAATCAGGCGCTTACCTTCGTCGTCTACCACCTGCGCCGCCCAAGCGTCGGTATTACCGTTGAACAGGGGGCTTGCGGCGTACAGGAATACCTTTGCGCGGGCCGCCAGCGCAGCGCCTTTGGTGGGGCGCGCCATGTTGCGGGTGTCGCGGTTAACGTTCAGGTCGCGGGCGGCCAGCGCCAGCTCGTCGGTGATGTAGGTTGCGCACTCCACATAGGTGTTGCGGGGAATAGCCAAATCCTCGTAATCCTGCGTGAAGTCCAGCCCCTCCTCGGGCAAAAGCGGAATGGGGCCGTACTTACGCAGCAGCAGCCAGTAGAGGTAAGCTCGCACAAATCGCGCCTGCGCTTTTCGGTCGGTGATTTCCGCATCCGTCAGCTGCCCGCACTCGTCTATGTGGAGGATGTAGGTCGAAGCGTCGCGAATACCCTGATAGCAGGAGCCCCACGTTTGCCTGTCACCTTCGCTGTACTCGCCGTTTTTGTACTTTTGGTAGTTTTCTCCGTTATCAACACTTTTTCTATTGTCGTTGAAGTACATGTCGTCGGAAATCAGGTTGAACGGAGCAGCCCTTTTGCTGGAGACGTCCATATTTCCGCCCTTGAGGTGGGAGTACACGCCGGCCAGCCATTCGTCGGAGTAGTCTCTGCTCGCAAAAACGCCCTCTATATCCAGGGTTTTCTCCAGCAGGTGATCTACTTCAAGGTAGTCCTTGCAGCCTGCCATCAGCAGCACAGCCGGAAGTATAAGTGTAAAAAATATTTTTTTCATGGTGCTTTTTTTTGTGTATTTAAAATGGTCTATTCTCATTACATACTCATCTTACATATTAAGCGTTAAGCCAAACGTAAGGGTTCTTGCCGGAGGGTACTTCATGCCGTCGCCGCTGGCCAACTCCGGGTCCCAAAGCCCGAGGTAATCCCACGTAAACAGGTTGGTGCCTACAAAGAAGACGCGCATTGTATTGATGTGGGCTTTGTTGGTGATGTGCTTGGGTATGGTGTAGCCCACCTCCAGGGTTTTGAAGCGGAGGTACGCGCCGTTGCGCAGCCAAAAGGATGAGGAGCGGTAGTTGTTTGCCGCGCCGCTGCCCTCTTCGACAGTAAAGCTGCTCCTGTCGCCGTTCCACTTGATGTCGGTGTAGGAGAGGCGGGGGAACATGGCGTCGGTACGCTCGGTCTCGGCCGTACCGGATATTTCGCGCGAAGTCCAGCGGTTGCTCTGGTCGCCCACTACGCTCAGCACGTTGCCCCACTCACCATTAGAGAAGGGGTACACGCCGTAGCCCACCAAACGGTACGAAGAGTTGCCCGCCCCCTGAAAGTGGATGTTGAAGTCAATCCCCTTCCAGAGTATGGAAAGCCCGGCGCCGTAGGCGAGGTTCGGGACGCGGGTTGCCCCGATGGCCACCTCGTCGTTGCCGTCGATAATGCCGTCGCCGTTCACGTCCTTGTACTTGATGTCGCCGGGGAGGTACTCGCCAAACGTCTGCTTGGGGCTGTTGCGGATGTCGTCAAAATCCTTAAATAGCCCCAGCGCTACCAACCCCTTTTCCTGCTGCCAGCGGTAGCCCTTCGTCATTTTGTAGGCCAGGGCGCTGGCTTCTTCGTCGTACTCCAGCACCTTGTTGTGGGTGTAGGTAATGTTGCCGCGCAGCGTAAACTCCACATCGCCTATGCGGTGCGTGGCGTTGATTTGCCCGTCGAAGCCGCGGTTTTCCATTTTCCCCACGTTAGCCCACGGGGTGTTGGTAAGGCCTACCATTTCGGAGAGGTACTTGCGCTCCATGTAAATTTCGCTTCGCACGTCCTTAAATACGTCGAAAGTTCCGGAAATCTTGTTGCCAAACAGGTGCAGGTCTATACCTAAGTTGTGCTTGGTAGAAACCTCCCACGACAGCCCCTCGGCGGCAACAGAGGCGTAGTGCCTGCCGCCAATGTTGTAAGGGGCGCTATAGTCGCCAAAATCGTATCCGTCGTCCATAGTGCCGATTTCTTCAATGTACGGGAAGCGGATTTCGTCGTCGCCCCGCTTAATTTTTTCGTTGCCCACCTGCCCGTAGGAGTAGCGTACCTTAAAGAGGTCGAGCCAGGGAGTATGGGGCTTGAGCCAAGGCTCCTCGGAGATGTTCCATCCGCCGGATATGGCGGGAAAGAAGCCGTACTTGTATCCGCTCTCAAAAACCTCCGAGCCGGTGTACCCACCGTTGAACTCAATAAAGTATCGGCGGAACAAATCGTAGGTAACGCGGCCTGCCAGCGACTGGTTTCGGCGCGGAATGCCTTTCTTTATGTCTTCGCCAACGTTGGAGGTTTCCATCTGCTCGCGCTGGCTGTACTTCACCATAGTGCTCACGTTGTGCGCCTCCGCAAAGCGGCGGGCGTAGTGCAGCTCCCCTTCGAGGTTGAAGATGCGCTCGCCCCACGAGCTGGCGCTTTGGTTCATCAGCGATTCGAGAGATACCCGTCTGAAGTTAATGCTGCCGTCGGGGTTGCGGCGGCGCTCGGCAATCCACTGCTCGGGCCACATTTCGTGCTTGATGTCGTTCTTGTTGTCGGAGTCAAAGGCAAAGCGCCCCACAAATCGCAGGCCCTCCGTAACAAACTTGAAATCCTGCTCCAGCGTGATGTTTGTCTCCACCTTGCTCCGCCAGAACTCCTTGTATCCGGTTTGGGTGCTCATCACCCAGGGGTTGGTGTACACGCCCTTGGCCAGCCCCGGGACGTAGCCGTTGGAGTACATCACCGGCGTGGTGAGCGGGGTGGTGCCCGTAACGGATTTCCAGATATCGTCGCTCAGCCCGGGCTTGTTTTGCTTCTCGAGAAAGCCGGATACGCCGGTGCGCAGCACGGTGGTGGGCGTAATGTCGATGTCTATGTTCGAGCGGTAGTTCCAGCGCTCCAAGTTGGCGTTGGTCTTGAAATCCTTCAGCGCCTCGTCGGCCTTGTACATGCCCTCCTCGCTGAGGTAGCTGCCCGACACAAAGTACCGCGCGGTGCTCCCGCCGCCGTCGAGGTTAATGGAGGCCCTGTAAATGCCCGCGCCGTCGCGCAAAAGGATATCGCTCCAGTCCACATTCGGGAGCACGTCCGGGTCGAGGTTGTACTTCAGGATTTCCAGCTCGGCGGGCGTGTAGAGCGCTTCGTAGTTGCGGGTGAGCCGCGCCTCGTTGGCTAAGTTGGCGTAGGTAAGCCCGTCCACAAACTCCGGCGTGCGGGTGCGGGTGTTGTAGCCGTACTCGGCCTTGGCGCTGATGTTGATTTTGCCGGAGTCGCCGCGCTTGGTGGTTACGAGTATCACGCCGTTGGCGCCCTTGGCGCCGTATATGGCGGTGGCCGAGGCGTCCTTGAGCACGGAGATAGACTCGATGTCCTCTATGTTGAGCTCGTTGAACGGCCGCTCAAAGCCGTCCACCAGCACTAATGCGCTGGCGCCCGCGCCAAACGTAGAGATGCCGCGTATCCAGAACTCCGACTGGTTGGCGCCCGGCTCGCCCGACACCTGCATGGATATAATGCCCGGCACGTTGCCCATAAGCGAGTTGGTGATGTTGGCGGTAGGTACGCGCAGGCGCTTTACGTCCACCGTGGTGATGGCGCCCGTGAGCGACTCCTTTTTCTGAGCGCCTGCTGCGGTAACCACCACCTCGTTCAGCACGTTGTTGTCGCTCTCCTTCATCACGGCGTTGAACGCAGTGGAGGTTTCCTTTACGAGAAACTCCACGGGGTCAAACCCGAGGTAGGAAAAGAGCAGCGTGCTGTACTGGGCAACGGAGATGCGGTAGCTTCCGTCAACGGCGGAGGCCGTACCCAGCCCCGGCTGGTTCTTTACGGTAACGTTGACGCCCACCAGCGGAACGCCGGCGCTATCGGTTACGATACCCGTAACCGTTACTTTTGCGCTGCTGCCCGCAACCTGCGCACCGGCAGGCAGCGCAGCGCACAGGAGGAAAGCCGCTAAGCTTAGGATGATAATTCTTTTCATGGTGTTTTTAGTTTATTCGAATGATATTGTTCGTATGCAGCGATTTTTCTGGTCGGCAATGTAGAATCGCTTATCGTCCCTATCGTAAACAATGCCGAAGGGGCGGTCAAACTGGGCTTCCCGCAAATTTCCATCTACAGTGCCGAACTCTCTGGGGCGTCCGGCAAAGGTTGTAACAATCCCCTCCGGCGTAATTTTGCGGATGCAGTGGTTATACGCATCGCCAATGTAGAAGTTGTCGTTTTCGTCGAAAGCGCCCTGCTGCGGGTGGTCAAATCTGGCGCTCGAACCGGCGCCATCGGAGTACCCGGGGGCATTTTTTTCTCCGACAAACACCGTCGCCTTCTCCAGCGTGTGAGTAGCCCAGTTGTACTGAGACTTCCCTATATAGTGCCGGTTGATAGATACGAGATAGGCAAAGTTGCCGCTCGGAGCAAACTGAATGTTAAACTCCCAGTCCTTATCGTCCCACTTGTACATCTCTTCATACGTCCAAGGCACTTTTGAGCGGTTGGCTTTATAAACCTGAGAAGCGTTGTAGCTGTTGAAGAAGTACTCATCGGTACGAACCGGATGGAAAGCGCCACCGTTGCACTGCTGGGAGTAGCATACCGGTATCGGCGTGACAAAGTTATCTGCCTTTGTCAGCTGTATCTGCGATATGTCAGTCATAAGCCCGGCATCGTGCGCAACAATCATGGTGTCGTAATCCTTCGTAAACGCAATAGTACGGGGGCGCGATATGTTGTTGCTGCCTGTACGAAATTTGTTGGTAACTGTCTGATTTTTCAAATCAATAAAGTGCACACCAGTGCCTTCGTCAACCACGTAAAGGTTTTTGTCTCCGTCAAACGCCAGCCAGTAGGGATCTTTGAGCTGCGCCTTGGAGAAATCGCCGGGCTCAAAGGTTTCCTTGCCGTCCTCAACGTCGTAGCCCACAAGCGTAGAAACGAGGTAGTGGGGCGTGTAGTGAAATTCTCCAACGCTCACCTCCTGCTCCCCTACCCGAAGGGTTACCGCGCACGTTCCTGCATCCTCGCGCACCTGCCGCGGTACCAGCGCGTAAATCACCGAGCCGTTGCAGCCCACCACCGGCGCAACCTTGCCGTTAACCGCTACCTCTACCTGCTCCTTGTTGCCCCCAAAGTTGGAGCCGTAAATCATCAGCTGCGTTGCAGCCCCGCCGCTGTCGGGCGTAAATTCGGTAACCTCTACCGTGAGGTTAGGGTCGTACTCTGCCGCCTTGAACTCTTCCTGCTCATCCTTGCACCGCGAGATGCAAATCAGCAGAAAGAACACCGACAGCACAAGCTTACCCGCCTGTTTTGTCTTGCACATGTTTTTTTTCATCGTTCTTTTCATTTTAGATGGTTAAAAAAATAAATTATAAATAGTTGATTCATAGGTTATTGTTAGGTTTATTTGGTTATTATTAGGTTATCTCATCATAGTCATCGTTCGCCAAGCAGCCGTCATTCCTCACTGCGCCCGGCTTTCCGGCGCCAAAACATCTGCCGCTTCCATGCCTTCTATCAGCGGCTGCATACCGGCGGCTGCATACCAGCCTAACGTTTTGTAGTACCGGCTTAAATCGCTCCTCTGCGGAAGAGGGATGTAGCAGCTCAATCCGCAGTAGGTATTTATATCGTACTCCTGGATAAATTGCGGTGTATGCTCTTTATACAGTACCGCTTTTTC